>JAKACK010000034.1 GCA_021821445.1 Microcaldota archaeon
AGAAAGGAAAAACAGAAGGGAAAGATGGATGTCGACAAATTTGAAAGCAATAAAAATTTTCTTTTTAATGTTTCAACTTTTTATGATAAATTAAAAAATGAGAGTTTTTATGCTAAATCCTGGGAAGAGATAGACGGGAGCAAAAGCATAGAAGAGATATCTTATTTAATAAAAAAAGCTATTGATTAACTATGAAAGGAAAATTTATAGTAATAGAAGGAATAGATAATGCTGGGAAAGGCACACAGTCAGTTCTTCTGGCAGAGTATTTAAGATCCAGAGGATTCAAGGTTCTTTTGACAAAGGAACCAACAAATGGTATTTTAGGAGGAATATCAAAGGCGGCATTAAACAAAGAACTTAATCTTTCAGGTAAAGCTCTCCAGCTTATTTTCTGTGCCGATAGAGCGCATCATTTAGATACGGAAATAGAGCCTGCAATGCAGGATGGTTTTATTGTAGTATGTGACAGATATTTCTTCTCAACTTTAGCATATGGTTTTGCGTCTAATATAAATTATAAATGGCTTCGTTCTGTAAACATAAGTTTTAGGAAACCAGATTTAGGTATATATTTGGATTTAGATCCTAAAACTTCCTTATTAAGAGCTGAAAAACAAGTAGACGGTATACAGCTTTTTGGCAACGTTGAAAAGATATCAAAAGTTAGACAAGCATATCTGTCAATAGCAAAGGAGTTTCATCTCAAAAAAGTGAATGCTAAAGGCACAGTCGAAGAGGTAAGTCAAAGAATAAATAAGATTGTTGATAAGTTCTTTAATATAAAGGATAATTAATCTTATGCAAATTGGATCAAAAAGCCAGTCTTCCTTAGAATATCTGTTAGTAATGGGTATAGCTATATTTATACTTGGTGCAGCTATATCATATGCTATATATTATCAGGTAGGTTACAATTCAGCAGGTACTTCACAAGATCTTCAATTGGCGGCTAAAAGCATAGCAAATGCAGTAAATTCATTATCTGAAAGCGCTGTTGGTTCCTCGCAGCAATTCAGTTTTTCTTCTCCAGGTTTAAATTTGGTTTCTTCAATTTGTAATACATCTGTATCTTTGTCATTTGGGGGAGAAGAAGCCTCTCAATCATTATCTTTGTATACAACGGGGGAACTTCCAGTAAGTTCTGGAACTTACGTTGGTAGAGTAACACTTGTAAAAGAGAACGGTAGGCCAGAAGCACAAATATCTATGGATTTACCAATATCCTACATTTCAACTTCCTATATTTATAATCCTTCAAGTATTCTTTATAACGTTTCTTTTCTTGATACTAACGGTAATTTAGTTGGTGACGTGAATTTTACTATCATAATATATAATAATAACAAAATAGTGGCAGAGCAGAATGAAAGCACTTTATCTGGTTATTACTCTGGTAGTATAACCCCTAGTAATGGCGGTCAATTCCCTCCAAATTCAGTTGCTGAAATATATGTTAGCTCTCTTAATATAATAAGCCCATCATGTTTTCTTCCGCAACAACTTCTGCTGATTCCTAAAGGTATTTTAAATTTTGTTCCTTTGACTATAAAAAATAATCAATCAATTTCAACTTCTTCTCCTTTTCAGCAGGAAGTAGTTGTTAATTCTGCGAATTATCAGCAGTATGAAGCGTCTAACCTACAGAATGTAGAATTCTTTTATCCCAATGGAACAATTATAAATTCATGGCTAGAATCTGGAAATTCTAATACAGCTACAAGTTCAGTTTATTGGCTTAAAATCAGTGGTATACCTGCTAGGTCTTCTATAACAGTTTATATGGGTTTTGCATCCAAGTCCACAAATTTATTTAACAATGTTAATGATGGTGAAGCACCTCAGCTTTCTTCAACATATGGTGAATATGATGATATAGGCAACGTTATGAATAAAGGCTTAGAGTATCAAATTTACTTCGATCCAAGTGGGGCTTGTAATAGTGGAAGTTACCAGAATAATGTGTATGCAGCTGCCTTAAACAACGGCGTTACAATAAATTCATGTGCACCAATGTCTTCATCAACTAAACCATTTTATACCTCTCTTATTGGCAGTTCACAAGATGTAGATGGAACAACTGAAAGTAATGTAATAATGAATTATCAGGAAGGATACAGCGGCGGGGCAGCTTATCCAAATCCCCCCGTATCAAATACAGGAAATTCATGGATAATAAAGGCAATAGGCTGGGCTGAGGTTAATTCATCTACAACATTCTACGTAGGTTCTGACGATGGTATAGCATTAGGTTATTCAACATCTCCTGCAGGAGGAAATGGAGCTTATTGGTTAGGCGGAACATCAAATCCAAATAATCTTGTAAGTCAATGGCATACCGAAGGCTTTACAACTTATTTAGGTACTATCTCTTCAATTGGAACACAGAGAATAGAATTAGATTATTATGAAGATGGCGGTGGCGCTTATACGGCAATGTGGTCTAATAATGCAATAGATTATTACTCTCCCTCCGCTCCTCCAAATGGAGTAATGCCTTATGTAACGTTTGGTCCTATAGAACCGCAGATTACTGTTTTTGTAAATGGAGTTAAAGACGGAAATAATGGTATAGCTTCTGGAGATATAACGAATATAACGGCTTTTGGTATACATGCTAGTCATATAGGTTTAATGATAAACGGTTCTGTAGCGGTCCCTTTAGGTTCTGCAAGTCTGTCTTATCAAAAACCTTTGTCTGCAGGTTTGTATAACATAACTGTTTTTTCTAATCAATCAAATCTGGCAAATCAAACCTACTGGGAGGCAGTAGCTAATATACCTAAAAATGTGAAAGAATTTGTACCGGTATTTATAACAAATCTTCAATCATCTGCAACTCCTAATGTATTCCAGGATAACTTATCAATAAATTCTTTTGACTATAATATCTTTGAAAATAACACCCTTAGTAACGTTGAATTTTTCTCACCAAGTGGAAGTGTTATTCCTTCATGGTTAAGTTCAGGGGACCTGGCTTATTTCAATGGCGCAAATAGCTATGCAAATCTACCAGAGAATTATCCTTTTGGTACAGCCGGTACATTTACTATAAGTGCTTGGTTTAAGACAACCAGTGATGGTGTTGTTCTATGGAATGGTGATTTAAAGCAAGTTTCTTCTGGAGGCTGTTATAGCCCAATTATATATGTAAATAAAAACGGAGATTTGGCAGGTGGTGATTGGGTAGGCTCTCAGCCGTTTAATACGAATCATTTTGTAGCTAATGGAAAGTGGAATTCTGTCACAATTGTACAAACATC
>JAKACK010000035.1 GCA_021821445.1 Microcaldota archaeon
ATTTACATAATGTTTATATAAATTTATCAAAAGCAAAAAATGTCTCAAAAAAGGATCCACAGATGGCAGACTCATTACTTAAGTCTGCATATGTTGAATCACATAAACAACTTGAGAATATAAATGTATATAAAATTCCAGCCTTAATAGTAACTGTTATACTTACGATTATAACTTTACTTTATTTGTATTATTTGA
Source organism: Microcaldota archaeon (assembly GCA_021821445.1). GTDB lineage: Archaea > Micrarchaeota > Micrarchaeia > Micrarchaeales > Micrarchaeaceae > Mancarchaeum. The sequence goes on from JAKACK010000035.1 coordinate 199, forward strand.
CTATTCCAATAAATAAACCATCAATCAATAAAAAACCAAAGGTCATAGTTAAACATTCAACTAAAAAAATAGAAAGGACAAGAAGAACTAAGGTAAAAAGCAAGGTATCAAGAAAACGAAAAACTAATAAAAAAGCAGCTAAAAAAGGTAGTCAAAAATAAATATTTAAATAATTTTATAATAAAACAAATCTGATATAATGAAATCTCAGGCTGCAATGGAATACTTGATGACATATGGTTGGGCAATTCTTGTCATTGCAGTTGTTCTTGCCGCATTATATTCTCTTGGAATATTCAACCCAAATACATTCGCACCTAAGGCATCTGCAGGTTCATGTGAGATTGTAAGACCTTTTGGTCCAGGTACAACAACAGATATTCATCTTGAAGGTACCTGCACTAATATGTTACCTAAATACGTAGCAAGTTTTAATGGAAAAAGTAGTTATGCAATTATACCAAACATCACAGAATTGGAATCAAATAGCTTTACTTGGAGTATCTGGATATACCCTACTTCTTGGAATCCAAATAATGGGGGATTGTTAGGCCAATCAAATTCAGGAAATAAGGCATATATTATAGAGCAAGGTACAACTACTAACCCTAAGATTCAATTTAGCAATGATGGAGGAGGGGGTAGCTCTACATACGTAAATGTATTATATTCAAAATGGCAAAATATAGTAGGTACCTATAATTATACAAGTGGAATAATGGATCTTTATTTAGATGGTGTGCTTGTAGATACAGTAAAAAATAACCCTGAATCAAGAATTAGCGGTGCTACATACATAGGTTATTTTCCTAATTCTGGTAATTATTTTAACGGATCAATGGCAAATGTTCAAATTTATAATAAAGCTCTTTCAGCAAACCAAATTACTGCATTATACCAAGAAGGCATAGGAGGTGATCCTATAGAACTTACACCTCTAGTTACATGGTATCCTTTGAATGGAAATGCAGATGATTATTCAGGAAACAAAAATAATGGAAAAGAGTATAATGTAGGCTATTCATCTACTTGGTACAGAACCTATTCTGCACCTTAATTAAATTATAAATATTAAATCAAATTTAAATAATTTTATAATAAAATATATCTGATATAATGAAATCTCAGGCTGCAATGGAGTACTTGATGACATACGGATGGGCAATCCTTGTCATTGCAGTTGTACTCGCAGCACTTTATTCTCTTGGAATTTTTAATCCCAATACATTTGCACCTAAGGCATCTGCAGGTTCATGCGAGGTAGTAAGACCTTTCGGTCCAACCACAACAACTGATGTTCATCTTGAAGGTACCTGTACTAATATGATTCCTAAATATGTTATGGTTGGAGGACCTAATCCATCAAGCCATATAATTGTAAATGATACGAGCTTTAATGACACTTTTAAAAGTACAAATTCTTTAACACTCTCAACTTGGGAATATGAATTACCTAATTCTGAATGTGAAGTTAGTATGTCAAATATATTTCCGATGAACTCTGGTTTACCTGGTTTTATATTCAGGTTTGGGGTAAGTGGTGGTGGATGGGCTCCAAATAGAGTTCTTTTAGAATTATTTACACCTACAGTACAAACTAATATGTTTAGCACTAAAACTTTATCATATAACGTATGGAATAATATAGCAGCTTCTTATAATGGCAGTATTGTGAAATTTTATATAAATGGAAACCCTGCAGGAAATTTATCATATAATGGGATTTTGTCATCTGGGCCTAATAGTGTACTTGCAATAGGTTCTAATTTTAATTCTGGTTGTTATAGTTATTTTCCAGGATACATAAGCAATTTCCAGATTTATAATAAAGCTCTTTCAGCAAACCAAATTAGTGCATTATATCAAGAAGGAATAGGTGGTGCTCCAATTGAACTCACACATTTAGTTGCATGGTATCCACTTAATGGAAATGCAAACGATTATTCTGGGAATGATTACAATGGAAAGGAATACGATGTTGCATATTCATCAACTTGGTACAGAACCTATTCTGCTCCTTGAATATTAAAATAAACAAATCTCTATATAAATTATAAATTGTATTTTATCATTAATGGATTAATAATGAGTGATCTAATGGCTGGTGAAAAAGGTAGAATAGGTTTGATTGTACCGGCTAATAATGCTGCTATAGAATATGATTTTTGGAATATGGTACCAAAAGGCGTTACTATCCATTCAACTATGATGCCATCTATAAAAGGGGATGAACCTATATCAGATACAGAGATAGCGAATTTTAAAAAGGATTTATCAAATGCTGTAAAATTATTATCTCAAGTGTCAAATGTAATTGTGTATGGTAGGACTTATGGTTCAAGAACTCATCCAGAGATAATTAAAAGTGTTTATGATAATATAATCATACCAGAATATGAAGCAGCTAAATCCTTACATAAACTTAATGCTAAAAATATATTTGTACTAACACCTTATAACAAATGGAGAACAAAAGGTACTCTGAGCTTTTTTAAATCGGATGGATTTAATATAGTTGGTTATGATTTTATGAATAAGATTAGAGGAATTGATATAGCTAATATAAATACAGATACAATAATTAAATTCCTAAATCATAATTTAGGTATTATAGAAAATTCTGATGCGGTTTATATAGCATCTACAGCTTTATCAACATCCGATTCCATAAATGAAATTGCGAAGTATGTTAAAATCCCAGTTATAACGGAGAATATTTCAGCGATAAATGAAACTTTAAAAAAGCTTAAATTGATATAGTATGTTTTAAAGATATAAGATAAAATACTATTCATAGTTAAATAAAATTTACTAAATTTTATATTTATTACCTGAAAAAATATTCAACTTTTAAAAAGGTTAGTTACGATATATATTTTTATATAACTGGGTTATAAGATGATAATGAAAAAAGATGTAGTAGAAGCTTTAACAAAATGCAGAGATCCAGAACTCAATGCAAATATTGTTGATATTGGGTTAATTTATGGAATAAAAATAAATGGTAAAGATATTGATATAACAT
>JAKACK010000003.1:0-4624 GCA_021821445.1 Microcaldota archaeon
AATAAAAAATGTTATATTTCTGGATTATGCACCTAATCCAGAGAATATTCCACTTATCACTGAACCTACTATATAGTATATTACTATTCCTACAACAACAAATGCTGGCATGTACTTTAATCCTTTAATTGCAGAACCTGATTGTATAGTTGACATTATAAGTGCTGCAAAACCTGTAATGAATATAATTGATATCATAGCAAAATTGTGGTACGTTTGTGGTGAAATCTTTGGTGGACTAGGTTTAAGGAATGATACACCAGTAGTTGGAAGACCACCCGGATTTGATGCTAATATACCTTTCCAAACAGTATCTGTAACTACAATCATCTGACTTGTCAATCCGTACATTGCAGGAGCGGCTATTAAACCTGCAAAGACTATGAATATGCTGTACATTAAAAGTTGTCCAGATATCTCTTTTAGAGTAAGTTGTTGGTTCTTTAAATCTTTTGACATCTGACCTATAAGATCTGACATCGCTCCTCCAAATCTGTATGCTTCTAATATCATTCTTATAGAATGCTTTAATGTTGCTGAATCATATTTATTTCCAAGATCAGTCAAAGCAGCTTCTAATGTTTCTCCACCATATATTACACGGCTCATCTCTCTTACATCATCACTCAGTATACCAAATTCGGGTCTTGCGGCCATCAACATTGCTCTATCAAGTGAAACTCCGCTTTTCAAATTCGCAGATGTTATCTGAAGATAATCTGGCAAGACTGTTTCCATAATTGTCTTACGCTTATCTATTTTAAATGTAATCATAAAGTATATAACTACTAAATATGCTATCGGAATTATAGGAACTGAAATCATAACTAAAGCTATATTTATTTTCATGAAGAAAAGGATGAAAGGAACTGTAACCATTAATATTACTGACCCAATTATCATTATAGAAAGTAATTTATTTACAGTTGTTTTCATTCCTGCTAAATCCATTAATTTGGATAATTTATTGGAAATGTTTCTTGAAACCAACCTTTCAAATCTAAACTCCATTTTTCATCACATTGTAAATACAGGTCTTGAACTTCTTATCATTTGAAGAAATACGATCTGTAAAAATATAATACCTACTAGTACACCATATAATAATTCAGGTGTTACAACTATTAAAGCTATAAAAGTTGTCAATATAGTTACCACTGCTATACCCATACTTGGCAATATAACTCCAAATAGCATATAGAACATTGCAATTGCATTTAATTTTTGACCATATGCTCTAAGTTGAATAACCCTCTCCCTAGATAAATCATCTACAATTTCTTGCATTGATTCAACAACATTCGCACCTGCTTTTATACTTACAGATGCTTGAAGCATAAGTTTTCTAAATGATTCACTTTTAGTTTCGGAAACTGTTTCATCTATTGCATTTTCAAGAGAAGTACCTAATTGCACCCTTTCAACTATTTTAGCAAATTCTCTACTTGTCGCTCCGTATCCGGTACTAACAGATACAAGAGCATTAAATAAAGGCATACCAGAACGTAATGATATTATCAAGTCTCGTGCTGCAAAAAGTATATTCTTTTCAACATCTTTACCATTTGACTTCTTCTTTTTAGAAGGGTACATTAAGAATTGGCTGAATGAGAATTCAAACCCTGCAGCGCCTAACATTAAACCTAAAGCAGATGATAAAAATATATTTAGACCTATCTTTAAGAAAACTATTACTGTTACAGAACCTATTACTACTCCAACAAGTACAGATGCAATTACCATTCTCTTTATGAATGATACAACACTTTCATTTATACCCTGTTCTTTTAGAGATTGTTCAAGCCCTTTGTGCTTTGCAGCCATACCTTGTATATAACGATCAAAGCTACTTGGACCTTTTAAATTCTTATTCCTTCTAGCTCTTTTTATTCTAGGAGGTGGTAATTGTTGGTTTTGAATATTTTGCTCTCCGCCATTATTTATATTTTCATTTGATGGTATATCAAAGCTATTATCTTGACTTATTGGAGTGGAGGATTGTGTAATAAGATTATCATTCACCTCATTAGTATTTTGATCCTTATTACCCTTTCCACCATTATAAAACATTTTCAACTACCTTTATCCCTTTGGCCGTTTATTTGATTAATTAATTTTAATGCATAGTTAAGCTTATCTTCTCTCATATTTATTAAAGATTTCTCGGTTGGGCTTAATTTTGATATTTTACTACCCAAATCTTTCTTTTCTTTGTCTGATATTTCTTTTAATCCGTATATCTCCTGTATTACTATTTCAATATGACTTTGATCAAATATACTCATTTTGAGTCCTTCGATTATCCTATTTATCTCAGATATTTGATCTGATAATGGAAGAGTAGGAAGTACTAATTCAGATTGATTTATATTTTTTACCAATTCTTTTATATTGAGGGTTGTTGTAGCGTGACTACCTTTTGGTTGCTCTTTAGGGTTATTCCTTATCCTTATATTAGAATTTATAATACCTGTATTTTGGTTTGCTAACTTTTGATTTATTACTGTATTTCCAAGTAGGTATGTGCTAGGGGCGATTGGATTGTATATATTATTAACCCTATTTCCCCTAAGAAACCCTGAATCTAATTTCTTAATTTCATTAACCAGAATAGAATAGTTTGTATCCGAATAATTTTCTTCATTACTGAATATACTCGATATGTTGATTTTTATTGGTTCTTCCTCATTATTATTAGATTTATTTTCTTGGTATACTCTTTTTATAAGACTACTCAATTCGTCATATGAATTATTATTATTATTATCCATTTTATCATTCTATTATATTTACGCATTTAATCTATTTAAAACAAATCCCTTGAAAATTTTAAATCTGATTTTACTATTTCCTTTACTTTCTCTTTATTTGAATAGTAATTTGCTACAACAAAACCTGCATCATCTACATCTATAACATTATTCTTTACCATCCAATTTAAAACTTCAACTTTTTCTTCTATATCATTATTAATTTCATCTTTATTCATTCCAGTATATAGATTTAAAGTTTCTAATAATCTCGTCATATCACTAACTTTTGTAAATGTATCCGTTCTTATATTCCATCTGTATAATACATTTGCATCTCCTGTTCTTAAAAGTTCTCCAAATTCTAAAACTCTCCTGATTCCTTTTGCTCTGTGTCTGAATACTGTAAGTATAATACCTAATGCATTCATAGATATTTTTGGTGTACTAATAGGCGGATTAGTCATTCTGATTATAGTATCTTGTACATTATCCGCGTGCAATGTGCTGTATACAGAGTGACCTGTATGTATAGCTTCAAATAAAGTTTGCGCGTCGTCTGCTGTTCTGATTTCCCCAACTACTATTATATCAGGTCTTTGTCTTAAAGAGTTTATCATAAGATCGTACATACTTATTTTTCCTTTACCCTCAGGATTAGGCTCCCTTGATATCATAGGTACCCATTGTAAGAAAACAGGCAATGAAAGTTCTCTTGTATCTTCTACAGAGATTACTCTTCTTGTACTTGGAAAAAATATACTCATCGCATTTAGAAAACTTGTTTTACCACTTGCTGTTCCTCCTGATATAAGAATACTTATTTCATTTTGAATACAGAGCCATACAGTAGCTGCAATTACTGCATCTATAGTATGATTTTTTATAAGGGCTGTCATAGTCCATGGATTCTTTGAAAATTTTCTTATTGTAAGAGTATTTCCAGATTGTGATATAGGGAATAGAGTAGCATTTATTCTAGAACCGTCACTAAGTTCTGCATCCATTAAAGGACTAAGGTTATTTATTTCCCTTCCAACTCTCCTACCAATTTGTTCTGATTGATCATATATTGATTCTTCGCTGGGAGGCTTTAAGGTTGTTTTACACCATCCTATTTTTTTATGAAATACCCATATATTATATTTAGCTCCATTTACAGTTACTTCTTCTAAAGAATCATCTGAAAGTGGTATTTCCAATTCGCCTAATCCTAACATCATATTTAGTATATATGAAATTAGAACATTTTTTGTAGATTTATCTATTCCAGGTAAATATCTATCTATTAATGAATCCGCAGCTTCTATATATTTTTTATTTAAATCGCTGACGTATTGTTTATCCTCAATTCTGGATAAATCTACCGGAACCATAGTGAGTAATGGCCTTCTCATAGAAAGCAGAAGAAGTCTTGTTGCTATACTAACCCCCTTAAAATTTACTTCATATATTGGTACAAATTCTGAAGCTGATGTGTATATTTTTACATGTGCTTGTAATCCATTAGCTTCTAAATCATATTCATATAATACCTTTGTTTCAGTGCTATTATTTTTTGATGGTGGTGTAACATCTATTTTATTATCATTTTTATTAGATAAATCGGTATTGTTTTTATTAGAATTAGGGTTAACTATAGTATTAACATTGTTAAAATTGTCATTATTTAATGTGCTATTATCAGGAGTTTCCATTGTTTTTATCACCCAACTTAGACTTAGATAGCTTATCCATTAACTTTTTAAATTCATGCCTATTCATAACTTTTGATTCATTCATATTCTGATCTTCTTTATTTTCATTCGTATTAATATTATTATTTTCTTGTGTATCTGATATTTGAGGTTGTGATACCTCTGTTGAATTTGCAT
>JAKACK010000003.1:4724-66394 GCA_021821445.1 Microcaldota archaeon
TGTATCTGCAGTGATATCAGGTTTATCTACATTTGTGTTATTATTTTCTTGTGTATCTGATATTTGAGGTTGTGATACCTCTGTTGAATTTGCATCTCCCTCTGTATTAATATTTGTATCGGTATTATTATCTTGTTGGTTATTTGGTATTTGATTTTCTAGATTTATAGTTTCGTTTGTATTCTCTTGATCGTCCTCATAAGTTAATGAGCTAGATAAATTGTCTTCTGAACTTTTTACCATATCAGAAACTGAATTGATTTTATTTTCTAATTTATTGCTCTGATTTTCTAGTATATTAGCATATTTTAATAAATCCTCCTTTGATATATTTTTTCTATTTAATATGTTTGATTCGCTTTTTAAATCAGATATATCTTTTTTAATAGATTTTACTTGTGTTTCTGCTTCGGTTAATGCTTTTAAGACCTCTAATATATTTGCATTTACTTTTCCAAGATTACCAAATTTTTTATTAATAGAATCCATGCTATTTACTATCTGCTGGTATTTATTATCAAATTGTTTTGAATACTCATCTATTTTAGTTTTATTTTCATTATAAAGAGTATCTATTTTAGATGTATCAACTTTACCTGACGTTACTTTATAAACTTTGGTTAATTCATTATATCCTTTTATTGCATTATTTAGCATAATTTTATCTTTATTTAATTCTTTTACATTTTTATTTATTTCAGATCTTGTTTTAAGAATTGCTGCATTTAATTCCTTGCTTAGACTACGAATTGATAATAGTGCATCCTTATGTTGTTCGTAGAGCTCTTTTTTGATTGAGGAAATAGCAGCTGCATTATCACTTTTTATCTTTTGTAAATCTCCTCTTTTGTTTTTTATATCAGTTAAAGTTTTAGATAATTTTATATTCAAGCTCTTTAAGTCAGTTTCCATAGATCCTGATGATAACTTGTCTATGTCCGTTTTGAGATTTTTATAATTTTTATGTGTTTTTTCATATGCGTCATTTACACTTGTGTTTAAATTTTTTATTTTGCTGTTATATTTATTTATATTATTATTAATTTTTTGAATTTCCTTCATAGCTTTCTTGGCATTTGGATATTCTTTTGAAAATTGTTTTTGCGCAGAGGATACATCAGTAGAAATAGAATTCATAGAATTTGTTAATTTACTTAATAATAAATTCTCTATATTTATTTTTTGCTGTATTGTGGATTTTTTATTGCTTATTGATGAATCTAAGTTTTGAGTATTAATCTCATTTTTCGTTGGTTCTACATACATTTTTCCTAATTCATAGGATATCTTGACTATATTAGCAGATTCTAGTATCTTGGCCCAATCATCTATTACGGAAGCAGGTGTATCTAAGGACAATGATAATGTATTTACATCCATCCTCCCTTTATTCTGTAATAATGTTAACATCTTGTCTATGCTTGTCTTTGTCTCATTACTATTTTTATTATTTGAATCATTTGACATGATGTTATCTGCCATTTTTAAACACATATAAATTTTACCAATAAATGTATTTAAATGCTATGTTTTATGAGCTATGATAAAAATCCCTTAATAAACCTCATTCCATTACATAACCAAACTTATATTAAATATGCAAGTTTTACTTCTTGCTTACAAGGTTTGTTGCTATATTATTCTCATATGAACCTATATAACATTTCTATAGAACAATGAAAAGAATGAGGCAAGAGCTATCATTATCACTATTTCAATTAACATGCTTATTATACTGTGTACTAAAATGTAATATGAAAATGCCATTAATATAAAGATTATTATTATCGATGTTATGTATACATTCTTATCCCAATTTAATACTTTTGCACCATCTAAAGGCATTATTGGAAGCATATTAAAGAAAGCCAAAAGTACGCTTATAAACATACCAAAAGTTACCATCAAATCTATATATGAACTATGTATGAATGGTAATAATAGATAAATTATAAAAAATAAGATGAATACAGCAAAATTTGTTAATGGTCCTGCTAAAGATACTATTCCTTCTTCCCTTTTTGTAAAATTATTTGTATAGATTACAGTTGCACCTGGTATACCGAATACGAAACCTAAAAGTCCAGTAGCTAAAGTTATCATCAATCCATTTATAGAATATTGAAAACTCGCGACAGCACCAAATTTTTTAGCTACTTGTCTGTGCATTAATTCATGAAGTACAAAAACCAATGTTACTACAATGAACATTGCTGGAAAAAAATATAGGAATTCTATAATGAATTTACCACTAAAATCAAATATTCCTCCTAATAAGAATAAAGTAAATGCAGTAGTCAGAACTAAATCTGCTATGACAATTTGCTTTATCTCCTCTCTTAATGATATATTATACCTATAAACCATTTAGTTAACCTTTTTAATATAGCCCCAACCAGATTCGAACTGGTGTTTACAGGTCCAGAGCCTGCCGTCCTTTTTTGGTTTCGTGAGAAAAGTCCACTAGACGATGGGGCTTTAGAATATTTGTAATTGTGATTTACGAATATATCATAATTAATATTTATAGTATTTATAATTTTCTAATTTAAAAATTCAAATGGTTGGAGGAGGATTATTAATTTGGTTATGGTCTTTATTAAATTTGTTTATTAATTTTGTAAATCTTGTGGGATTTTCAGATGCATATGTAAGTGCACGATGTGAACGTAGATTTCCAAGTGTTATTGCATTTTTTACAGCTTTCTCGTAATTAACAGAATTTTCATTTGTTTTTTCTGTTGTTAACTGCATTCCAGGTGTATTTACAAAAAAACGCCCTGAGGTTCTAGCTATCATTTCATTATAATCCTGCTTTTCTCCCTTTGTTGCAAATCTACCTGGAGTTCCAACACCTGTAGGATTTTGAAATTCATTGAAATTTTCCTTTGATGCCTCCTCGTTAGGACCGTATTGTGTACCTACAGTAGGTATCGTACGGACATACTGGATTATGTTTCCATTTTTATAGGTCAATGCTTGGAATGTATGTATGTCTACTTTTGTTTGACCATAAAGTCTACTATCATCCTTTTCTTTTTCTGTATTAGGCTCTGTTCCATCAGGTTTTATTATATCTATATTTTTATTCTCCCCTGATTTAGGATTTATAGAGAATATTGGAGCGGGACCTACAACTTTTATCAAATCGTATTCGTGTTCAAAAGCGGATTTGGTGGAGTGATCAAATGAACCTCCTATTCCAACTTGATGTTTATGTACAGCATTTAATAATGCACGTGAGGATGTTGAATTTTCAAGATCAAATTGCTTATATGCATTATAGGGGTTATTGGCTGGTATAGAGGCTTCTGTTATGGTCCCTTTTTTTAACTGTTTAAGAGTCTTTTTTAAGGTTTTTTGGTAATCCTCTCCATAAGTTGATTTTAGAAATCCTTCTTGATTCTTCATTATTTTGGCTGACGCTGTTCCATAAAATAAAGTTGCTCCTAATAATGGAACTGCGGCTAATATTTTAGATCTTTTTACCGCTTTATTTATGTTTTTAATTTGCTCATCGGAAAGAGCAACTTGATCTGGACTATTTGGCATTGTCCCTTTATGAGCTATCTTCCATTTTTCTACATTTTTTGCCTCTTCAATACTTTTTAATCTTGCAGCAACACTTCTAGGATTTCTAAAATTATTTAAATTGTCTCTTGTTAATAATTCCCCAATTGCCTCTTTACGCGATGCTGATTTTTTCTTAATTGTACTTATTAATCCTTTTTCTTTTAAATCTTTAAGGTTGTCCCTATAATTAGCTTTTGCATCATTTTTCATATCCTCCTTCATCATCTTTTTAAGAGTTCTTCCACCAATTTGGTTACTTACTGATGTCTTAATAAAATTATTATATTCTTTTGTGGTTTTCTTTAATTCTTTTTTTGAATTTTTGTTTGGTTCTCTATTTATTCCCATTTGTTTTTTCATAGCATCTGCTTTAGCTTTATTCTTTGCATCTACCTTAGCTTTATGTCTAGCCTTTAATGGTTTGGCAACTTTACGTGCTTTACCCTGAACTACAGATCTTGAACCTGCTTTTCTGTTATACGAGGCACCTTTTAAACCTTTTCCTGCCCCTCCACCACCATAACCTCTGGTCATACCAACCATAGCATCCAATCCAAAAAATGCGAATATACTGAAACCTCTAGTCATACCAGCTCCAGCAGCTATTAAAATTACTATTATAATTAGAGGTATCAATGGAAGCACAGCATTAAAACTTAATAATATTGGCAATAATAAAAACATTTTATTACCTATATATTTTATGGTTTATCAAATATATATACCTTTATATCTTTTTATTTACCTTCTCGCTATTTGTATGCTTTCTTCCGAAAACTAAATACGCGGTATGCCATATACCTTTAGTTGATGGTCTAACCCCCTCTTTTCTAACCAATATATCCCTAACTATAACTTCTATGGTTAGCATATCCGTAAAATTATAATGTTCCATTTTCATCACAAAACGCTTTACCTGCTCGGTATTTGGAAGGTAACCTACTAAGTAACCACCTTCTTTTAAAGACTTATTTGCATACTTTACTGCTTTCTCTGAATTTGGTAAATCTAATGTTATTAAATCAACATCCTTCTCTTTTATGCCTTTAAGTACATCGGATAGTTTAATCTCTAAATTATCAACATTTGCTATAATTTTATTTTTTTCAGCTATTTTTTTAAAATCTTCTCTTAATTCATAGCTTACTACCTTTTTTGATACTCTTGCTAAACTTACCGCAAGCCATCCACTTCCAGTACCTGCATCAACACAAAAACTATCTTTTCCTATCCCTGTATAAGAAATTATGATACCTATATCTTTAGGAGTTATTACCTGAGGACCTCTCTTTAATTTCTTATAAAATGCTGGTAAATATAGAAGTTTCATTTAGTCCCCTTTTTCTCTTTTTGCCTCTTTTTTTTAGTTGCTTTTGTTGTAGTAGTTTTTTTATCTGATTTTTTTGTATACTTTCTTTTTACTTTTGGTTTTTCTTTATCTGAATTCTCAGTTTTAACTTCTTTATTTTTCAACTCTGTCGCAGGTACAGCGTTTATAACTTTTGATTCAAACTTACTTTCAAATTTTGCTTTGTAATCTTTTTTAGTAATGCAATTTGGATCTAAATCCATCTCAAAAGTCCTCTTTCCTTTTCTTATAACCCTTATTATAGGAGTTTTACAATATTCACATACCTTTCCAGTTGGTACTATTTTTGCTGATTGTGGAAGGGAATAAGTAACAGTGCAATTTGGATAATTAGAACAAGCTACAAATTGTTTACCTGCTCGTGAATGTCTTATTACAAGATCTCCTCCGCACTTGGGGCATTTACCTAATGAATTTGCAGATCTGAACGTTGATTTCAGTTCATTTCCGATCTGAACTTTATTTTTGTTGAATATATCAATTGCCTCTAATAAAAGCTTTTTTCCTTTCTCTATAACCTTTTCTTCAGTTGTTTTATTGTTTACAATGTCCTCTAAATCCAAATCAAGCTTCTCTGTTGTTCTCTCATCAATTATCATTTCACAATTATGTAATAATGCATTATAAACCGATAATCCAAATTCAGTTACTTGAAGTTGATTTCCTATTACATAATTTCGTTTAAATAATGTATCTACAATAGCTGCTCTAGTTGCTTTTGTACCTAATCCCCTTTTTTCTAATTCTGCAATTATGCCAGCTTTAGTATATCTTTTAGGTGGCTGCGTTTGCAATTCGGCTATGTCTAAATTTTCAGGTCTTACCTTTTCTCCCTCTTTGAACTCAGGGATTTCCGTTTCATTTAATCTTGCATATTTGTAAACCTCTATCCATCCTTTTTTAAGTATCTGCATACCAGATGCTTTGTAGGTCTGTTGCGCAATACCAACCGATATATTTGTGTGTGATATAGTAGCAGGATCTGAAAAACAGGATAAGAATCTACGAACAATTAAATCATACAATGATTGCTCTTGCCTTGACAGATTGTTTGGCAATATACCTGTTGGGAATATTGATGGATGGGCTTCGTCTGTCTTTTTACCTTCAATAGGTTTGAATTTTTTATTTTGTATTAAATAAGAAGTAATCTCTTTATAATCAGGTATTTTTGAAAGTTGTTCTATTATATTTGGCAAACCTAATGTATATGGAAGCTTTTGAGAAGATGTTCTAGGGTATGAAATATAAGATTTTTCATAAAGGCTTTGAGCCAATGATAGGGTTAGTGAAGGATCTAGATTTATAACATGGCTGGCTTCTATCTGTAATGATGTTAAATCGAATGGAGGTGGTGGTAACCTCTTTTCTTCTCTTATATCTATTTTGTTAACCACAGCATTTTCAAGATTATTTTTTGTCTCTTCGAAAGCTTTGTAAGCATCATCTTTATCACTAATATTACCTTTTGAATTGGTGAATTTTACCTTTTTTATTTCTAAAGTTATCTTCCAAAATGGTTGAGGTTTAAAATCTTTTATTTCGATTTCTCTTCTCGATAATATTGATAATGTTGGACCCTGCACTCTACCTATACTCAGAGGTGTTCTCAAAGAACCGCTCAATGCAGATGTTAAAGCTCTACTAAAATTTATTCCCCACAACCAATCTAATATATGCCGGGTTTCACCTGCATAATAGTTATTGAAATCCAAGGGCTGTATATTTTTGTAGGAATCCAACAAATCTTTATCTGTTGTAGTTGAAAACTTCATACGTTTTGCTTTTTTTCCCAAATTAGTTAGTTCTAATTTAGTTACATCCTTGATTATATTTGTACCTATTACAGTACCTTCTGTATCATAGTCGCATGCATTTATGAATGTATCACAATTTGTAGATAATTTTCGTATAGTATCTAAATATCCCTTTGTAAAAGCAGAATTCTTGCTTACTGCATAAGATGGCGCCCACTCTACATTTAATATTGGGTATCCTCTTTCATTGCCTTTTTGCTTTATTGTGAATAGATGTCCAACAGCTGGTGCTATGAATATAGTTTCGGTATCTTTTTTTATAGAATAAAAAGAATATTTACCATTTGAGGACCTTTGAGTTTTACCGTTACCTAAAGCTGAAGCTATACGTGCAGCTACGCTTGGTTTTTCAGCTATTATCAATGTATTGCTCATTTTAGATCAGCTCTTTATCTAATTATATAGATATTTAGTTTTTTCCATTCTTCTTTAATTTTGATTTTTGTTTAGATTTATTTTGATTTTTGTTTAGATTTATTTACTTTTTCAGCTTTTTTGTGTTTTTCTATTAGAAGTTGTTCTGCTGTTCCCTTCTTATTTATAAGCCATGCGTTTATTACACCTACAATTATAGTTATTGAAACAAATATATAAAATAGTAGATTGGCCCCGTAAGAAAGAAAGATTATTATTGATATAATCGTAAATACAACTGTAAATATAGATATAAAAAACTCCTTACCTAAATTACTTTGATCCATGTGATTACATGAATATATACATTATTATAATTTTAATACTTTTCGCAGCTTTAATTGCATCCTTATCTCAAATTTTATTTAAAAAGGGTTTAAAAGATAGCAATAAAGGCATTATATCAATTTTTAAACTTTTATTTTCCAGTAAATACATTATTTTAGGTTTAATTGGTTACGTTTTCAGTTTAGTTTTTTATCTCTTTGCTCTAGATCATGCTCCTTTATCTGTTGTATATCCAATATTTGCGTCTAGTTTTGTGTTTGTTGCACTGTTTTCCAGATTTATATTAAATGAAAAAATAACACTTATCAGATATATTGGAGTGTTTTTAGTATTTCTAGGGGTTATTATTGTAGCAATATCCTATTAGTGATGCGATGAATAAAAAAATATATTATATTGGTATATCAGTATTAGCTGCAATATTAGGAGCTTTAGGTCAACTTATGTTCAAATATTCTCTTAATATATTTAATGTTAAAATTGATTTTGGATTTGTTGTGCTTTTATTTGGTATTATTTTATATGGATTATCCACACTAGCTTATTTTTATGTTTTGAGTAAGATGCATTTGAGTTGGGCTTACAGTATAGGGGGTACAAGTTATATTATAACAGTCATATTTTCAAAATTTATACTTCTTGAAAATGTACCATATTTAAGATGGTTGGGGGTTTTCGTAATACTCTCTGGTATAATAATTGTTGGATGTAGTTGAAAATATTTTTTATTTTATAAAAAGTTCGAAAAAGATAATTGATAAATAAGAAATAGAAAATAAAATCAGTTTACTTCAAATGCTGTAAACTCGACTTTATTTATTGGTGTAATATGGGTCATTTTGGAATTTAGTTCAGATTGTATTCTTCCTTCCATAATAGCCTTTAATAATTCTTCGTAGGTGTTTTTTGGGATTTCTTCATTCAGATATTCTGAAAGTTCCTTTCTCATTCCAACTACTTTTGAATTTGTAGTCCTCTCTTTTGTTACAACGAGAACTTTTGCTACAACCTTTATACCATCCTTAGTTATGCCACTTATCCTCACATTTGATATACTCCTATATCTCCTTACGATAGATCTTAAGTAACTGTATGGTAATCTGAGTCTTACAAGTTTTGTTGTAACATTATCTCCATTTACCTCATCAACTCTAAGTACTGCTGTAGTATACATATGTGAAGGATTGTTTGTCAATGTATTAAGTGATATGTTTATGTTACGATTTGATACATCCTTATCACCATTCGCTGGCATTTCTCCTATCACTATGCTATCTCCGAATACTTTCGGTGCGTATACTGTAAACCATTTTTTAAATTTCCAAGTATCTTTTTTTTGTGAAGCCATCTAATTACACCCTCTTTATCAATAACTCTGCTTCTTGTGCATTGTATCTCCATTTGCTTGGCAACACATTTTCTCTTATATAATATTTTGTAAGTCTCCAGATTTTTGCTTCCACTCTGTTCAATCTCACTCTATTGTGTATATCTGTATGATTCTTTGCCAAGTGCTTGTTTAAGTTTACTGCTTTTTTCATCAAATCCATTAAATCAGGTGGAAGATCAATTTTTACATTATTCTCTTTTAAAATATCCATCAGTCTTTTGCCTGTTATCTGCTTTATATATGGAACACCCTTCTCTTTTTTAAGTGTTTCTCCTATAAGTGCAGGAGGCATTCCGTGCTGTGCATAATCAACTAT
Organism: Microcaldota archaeon; assembly: GCA_021821445.1. Lineage (GTDB taxonomy): Archaea > Micrarchaeota > Micrarchaeia > Micrarchaeales > Micrarchaeaceae > Mancarchaeum. The sequence continues at coordinate 13,892 of JAKACK010000003.1, forward strand.
TAATTTTTCTATCTCTTCTTTGCTTAATTTTAAGCCTTCTGGAAGCTCGCCTTTTGCCATAATTGGCTTTAATGAGCCTGATTTTCCATGTCTTTTTGTATGAAGCTTTGCCATTAACTCAACCTTATTTAATTGTAAGAATAAACGAACTATGGTATATAGTGTTAATAATAATTAAACAGTTAAATTTATAAAAGTTTTATAAATTTAACAATAGCCATTTATCTATTCTATATAGATTTAAAATATAAATTTAAAAACATAACGTTTTAGTCTGTGATTATTGAAACCGAATATTCTGTTCCTTTGCTAACTTTTACATCATCTGATTTCAATATTCCCAATATATCATTTTTTGATACTTCTATTACTTTGTAATACTGCTCTGGTATTGTTATGTCTATCTGTTTTATCTGTTTATTCAATGCTATCTTCTTTGATGCTTTTGCTTTTCTCACATCTGAAATTATTTTATTTATCAGATTTCCTGCATCGATATAGTCAATGTCTACTATCCCACTTTGGAATATTATTCCGTTTATAACGTAATCTACCTGTGATTCTATATCCTTGTATTTAGGAAATTCGGTGTTGAAGATACTTGTATCATTGAAAAGTGCATTTACCTCTTCTGCTGCATGTGGTATTACAGGTGCTAACATTTTTAATGAATTTGACAACACATAATTCAATGTGTATAAAGCTGCTTTTGTATTATCGTTTGGTTTATCTCTATATATTCTGTACTTAACATCCTCTAGATAGTAATCGCAAAATTCATACCAATAGAAATCTACTATTTTTTTCATAGCGCCATTCAAATTAAATTCAGAATAACTTTTGTCAACCTCTTTTATAACTTTATTTAATCTATTTAATATCCATATATCTAGAAGACCAAAACTTTTATCTGGAGGTTGTTCTGGATGCGAGTACTTATCAAATGATTTTTGTATAAACATGGCGGAATTATATAATTTTATTATGAAACTTTTTGCATAGTTCAAAGCATCATCTGAAAATCTCTTATCCATATTTACGTCTCCACTTAAAGCTACCCATAATCTTATCGAATCAATGGAGTACTTTTCAATTAAATCCTTTGGATTTACGCCATTTCCACTGCTTTTATGCATTTCCTTTCCGTCTCTTCCTAGAATCATACCGTTTATTAATATATTTTCAAATGGTTTATTATTATTCAATAGCATTGATCTAAGTATAGTGTAAAATGCCCATGTTCTTATTATATCAACCCCCTGCATTCTTATAGTAGCGGGAAATGCTTTATTAAATAATTCTTTATTATCTGGCCATCCTGTTATTATCATTGGTGTAATTGATGAATCAACCCAAACATCGCATACCTTATCTTCCCCAACTATATTGGTTGAATTGCATTTTGGACATTTATCTACAGGTGGCTTGGCACCGCTTGTATTTATAGGCAATACACTTTCATCAGGTGCTATTATATAATTACAATCTTTACAGTACCAAAATGGTATTGAGGTACCAAAAGTTCTATTCCTTGATATATTCCAATCCCACTCTATATAATTAGCCCAATCATATAATCTTTGTATTGAATTTTCAGGTATCCAATTTATCTGTTTTGCATACTCTTTTATTTTCTCAGAGTACTCCTTTGTCTTTATAAACCATTGTAAGGAAGATACGATTTCTATTTCACTTGAACATCTATCATGTATCTTTACCGAATGCTTTAATGATTCTGAATTTGTAAATGCATTTATGTTTTTTAATTCTTCTATGATAGATTTACGAGCTTCTTTAATATCCAAACCTGTGTATTTATCTGCATTTATAAGATGTCCATCTGAATCTAAAGATTTTATCAGTTTTAAGTTGTGCTTATAAAATAATTCAACATCGTGTTTATCTCCAAATGTGCAAACCATCTCTGCTCCACTTCCAAAATCCTTATCTATTGATGGATCAGTTAATACCTTAACTTTTTTCTCAAATATCGGTGTTATTACCTCTTTACCAATAAATTCTTTGTAACGGTCATCTTCCGGATTAACCATTATTGCAACACAGGCATGAAGTAATTCAGGACGTGTAGTTGCGATGTTTATAAATTTTTCATCTTTAGAATTTAGTTTGAAATTTATGTAATTTAATTTAGTTTCTTTTTCTACTTCTTCTAGCTCTTCTCTTGATACAGAGGATTTGCAATGTGGACACCATTCAACTGGATGGTCTGCTAAGTAAATTAAATCTTTTTTCTTCATTTCTATAAGTGATAATTGTATTTTACGATGATAATCATCAGACATAGTTGAATATTCATATCTTTCATCAAAAGATGCGCCCAATTGAAGCATTTGTGCTTTCATCTTTTTTATATTCTCTGTAGCATATTCAATACATTTTTGATAAAATTCTTCTTTCGAAAGATTCTTGTTTGATTTTTCTACCTGAAGTTCTACAGGAAACCCTTGTGTATCCCAACCTTGTGGGTAGAGTACATTGTAACCCTTCATCCTCTTGTATCTCGCAATTGAATCTATATATGATACCCAAAATACCTGTCCGATATGTAATTCACCTGTTGTATTTGGTGGAGGAGTATCTATTATAAACATAGGTCGAGTGGTATCTTTTTCATCAAATAAAAACATTTCATGTTCTTTCCAATAATTATTCCATTTTTCTTCCGCTGCAGAATCATACATAGTATCATCAATAATATTTAGTTATAATATAGATTTTTATTATGTAAATTTATATATTTTGTTTATAACGTCAATTTATAAATTGTATCTTTTTTATATTAAATTGCATAAAAAACTACATTTAAGGGATATGTTTTAATACTTAATTAATAAACTTATTATTGATAAAAATGAGGACAAATATTTCCTTTTTATTGTTATCCTTAATGATGATTTTACTTTTTATGTCCGGTATAGCCAATGCAAGCTATACTGTAACACATTTGAATACTACGGTAATACTTAATAAAAGCACAACTGCACATGTAAATGAGGTATTAACTGTATATGTAAATAATTATTCGATTAAACAATATAATACTGATAGAGTTGCATTAAATCTTAGTTTATCTCAATGGCAATCTCTTATAGGTCCTATGTTAGTTCAGCATATAATAAATGTGAATTCAGGTGTACAGAATTTTAAATTTCTTCCAGGGCCTATATCCCCTTCAAGTAATGGAGGTTATGCTAAATTATATATGAGTTATGATGTTGAAAATGTTACAACTTATAAAAGGATAGCACCTAAGGTTATTAATTACGTATTTAATGATAAAGTTTTCAATTTTGGTAATTCCCTTAATGGTGACTACCTTTATCCTAATACTACTTTGAATATAATTGTTCCGAAAGGAGTTTCGATTGTATCTATATATCCATTGCCTGATTCACCTACATCTGGATTTTCAAGTGATTATAAAAATGTGACTGAATTTTCATGGTTTGATCAAGAACCTTTATCTAAATTCAAATTTTCTTATGATGTGAATGAGAATTTACAGTATGAGATAGGGTTATTTATAAATTCTTTATATGTACATTTTGCCTACGTTATTTATATAATAATTTTACTTATAATTGTAATAATAGTAGGATTTTTATTAAGGAGACATAATAAAAAGTGATTTAGTGCACGATTATGAATATAAACTATTATCTTATTTAAAAGATCATAAATTTGTTAGCCTTAATGAATTGGCAACTAATTTAAATTTAAATATTGATTCTATTAGGTGGTCCTTAGAGGATCTTAAAAAAAATAGATATATAGAAGTTCATGAATCTACAGATTTAGTATACAAAGTCAGCGATGAGGGTAAGAGGGATATTGATGAAGGGTTTCCAGAAATAAAACTTATAGAATTGTTAGAATCAAAAGGAGGAAAATTAGAATTAAAGGTTTTGGATAATAAATTGGGGCTAGTTTGGGCAAAGAAAAACGGATGGATTGATATAACAGATGGATACGCAATTTTAAATGATAACGGTAAAAATGCATTAAATAATACTTACCTTCAATTTAGTTTATTAAAAACTATATTAGATGGAAATAGTAAGACTGAAAAACTAAATGAGAGTATTTTAGTAGATTTATTGAAAAGAAAGCTTATTGAAACTAAGAAATCTATGCACATTGACAATATTAGTATAACAAATCTTGGTCTTGAACAGTTAAAATCTCAGAAAAAAGAACAAAAAATAAATAATCTGACTAAAGAAATATTACTCACAAAAGCTTGGAAAGATAAGAAATTTGAGGAGTATGATATAAATTTAAAGGTGCCTGAAAATTATCCTGCACTACGGCACCCAATGAATGAATTTTTAAATTTTATCAGATATAAAATGTTATCTATGGGCTTTTCTGAAACTTATGGAAGTATTGTTGAATCTTCATTTTGGGTATTTGATTCTCTTTTTTCTCCACAAGATCATCCCACTAGAGATATGCAGGATACTTTCTTTTTATCCAATCCTAATAAATTAGATATTGATGATAAAAAACTTTTTGAATCAGTTAAAAAAATGCATTTGCGTAATTGGAAAGGAACTTGGAAAGAATCCATAGCAGAACAACCTGTTCTCAGAACTCATACAACTTCTGTATCTGCGCATAGCATTTATAGTTGTAGAGATTCGGATTTTTCAAATCCTATAAAATTATTCACAATTGATAAGGCATTTAGAAATGAAAGTATTGATTATAAACATTTGGCAGAATTATACCAATTAGATGGTATTATAATAGGAAAGGATCTCAATATGGCAAATTTGATAAAGGTTCTAAAAGACCTTTATGGATCTATGAATTTAGATATAAAAATACAACCTTCATATTTCCCCTTTGTTGAACCGGGTCTAGAAATACAATATTTTGATAAATCACATAATGATTGGATAGAAATGGGGGGTGGAGGAATAATAAGAAAAGAGATAACAGCAGCAATGGGGTTAAATGGTGCTACCGTGCTCGCATGGGGTTTAGGTTTAGATAGAATGCTGTTATCAAAAGCTAATTTAGATAATTTAAGTGATTTATACAAAAATAATATTGGATGGTTAAAGAGTAGAACGGATCTAAACCTTGAGTGATTTTTATGGCAACAACAACATTTTATAATAAGGATGTAGAAAAATACACTGATTTCAATACTTTTGATTCATTTATATCAGAAATAGGTATGAGTCTTGAGGATAAAGATTCTAATAAAAGAATTATTGATATAACTCCAAACAGACCTGATTTATTATATTTCTATAATTTTATAAGAGAATTTAAGCTCCATAAAAATATAGTAAAACCCCATAGTTATATTATTGAGAATAAACCTATTGGGGATTTGTATGTGAGCAATGAATTTAATCAGATACGCCCTTATTCAATTGCATTTGCGGTAAAAGGCTTAAATTTCAAAGAGCATGATCTGGAATATTTAATAAATTTTTCAGATAAATTAACGGATACTTATGGTAGAAAGAGAAAAAAGATAGCTTTGGGAATACACAATCTGGATATGGTTAAATTTCCAATATTTTATGTGTTATCAGAAAATAAAGAATTTGAGCCTTTGAGATTTGATGGAAAAATAAAATTTTCAGACTTTGTCAATAATGATGATTTCAAAGGTTATTCGGATATAGTAAAAAATGAATCGGAGAAATATCCCATATTGAAGGATACTGAAAAGATATTATCGTTTGTTCCAGTTATTAATTCAGCTAAAACATCGATTGATGAAAACACAAAAAATATTCTTATTGATATAAATGGTACAGATAAAACAGCTGTGCTCAATGCGGCAAAAATGATATCATCCTCATTAATGGATATAGGCTGCTCTATATACCCAATAAAAGTTCACATGACTAATAGGGAGAACTCGTTTTCTATATTGGAAATAGAGGATAAATCAATCAAAGTTAGCTCTTTGGATTTTAATAAAATAATTGGATTAAACCTTAATTTTGATGAATGTGTTGAATTGATAGAAAAATCAGGATACTTTATATCAAAATATAAACAACCGAATATATATCCGATAATACCTCCGTATAGAACAGATGTATTCAGTGAAAATGATATTATTGAGGATATGGCTATTTCGTATGGTTACAAGAATATTGAGAGTAAGGATATAAAAGAAGCTAGCAATGCAGGTAGACCAAATAAAATACAGATATATAAGAATAAAATTGCAGAATTTAGCGTTGGTTTAGGTTATACAGAAGCTTCAAATTTTTACTTAACAAATAAAGAGATTGAATTTGAAAAAGTTGGTAGACCTTATAGTAAACCAATTGAATTGATGAATTCAAAGACAAACAGCTTTACTATAGTTAGGGTAAGCTTGCTCCCGTCTTTAATAGAAAATCTAAGTATCTCTTCTAATCTTTCGATGCCACAAAAATTATTTGAGGTTGGAAGTGTATTTGAATTAAATGGTGATATGGTAAATGAGACGATACATTTGGCAATGGTTAATGAAGGTCCAAAAGTAAATTTTAATTTGATAAAATCGGATTTAGATGCACTTTTTAGATATTTAAAAATGGATTATAAACTTAAAGAATCTGAGGATCCCGCATTTATAGAAGGAAGAAGAGCTGATGTATATTTTGAATCTAAAAAAATAGGAGTTATCGGCGAAATTTCTCCACAAGTTCTTGAAAATTTTAGTTTAAGTGAACCTTTAATAGCTTTAGAACTAGAATTAAAACAAGTTAATTATAATTATAAATAAAAAGTTACAAAAATTCGGGTTTAATACAAAAATAAGAAAAATAAATTAGGGGTTATTCATTTATAAGAGAATCGTCCTCCCACTTTTTTTCTTCGGGATGAAGTTTTTCATATTCCTTCTGCCATAAAAGAAATTTTTCCCACTTTTCTTTTTCTCCTTTTTTTCTATTTTTTTCGTATTCTGCCTTCATCTTTTGCCATTCATCATGTGTGTATCCATATGGTGGATGCTCTCTTATTGAAGGTGGATTGAATGCATATGAATAGAAATCTTTTATGTAATCAAAATCTTTATCATCTGCCATACTTTCATCAATTTCAAGGTTTTGAGATTTTAAAAAGTCAACTATTCCTTTGACATCAATTTTTTCTTTCAAATTATTTGCTTCTAAAGGATTATATATTAAGGTTATTGTCTTTTTTATAAAGTTTACTCTTGCTTTTAAGATGGCATCTTTTTCCATTAGTCTATACTGTAATCTCGCTGCATGTGGCTGATCTCTAAATTCACCTACTGGTTTTACATTTGAAAACGTTACTATTTTTACCATTCTGTATGGAACTCTGAATTTATTTCCATGTTCATCAACAATATACTGATTATCTAAATCTTCTTTTGTTGTGTTTTCATTCAGCTTTTTCTCCTGCTGATATTCGTTTGTTAAAACAATCTTATTATTCCTGTCCATTTAAACACCATTTATAAGTAAGGACAAAAAAATTAGTCCTTAAAAACTTCGTTTGCAAATCCATCTACTGGCTTTCCACCATTAACAGGTAATGCAAAGTAATCAATCATTTCACCATATGTTTTTCTATATGATGGATTTGATTCAAGAGACTTTATATCTCTCATATACTTGTCCTTTGCATAGTTCCATCCTTCGTGTGTTTGTTCCCATTCTTTTGAAGGCACACTGTATTGCTTCTGTATTTTATCTCTGTATACTTCAGGGAATACATTGAATGTACAGAATGGAAGAACTTCACCATCTGGCATTGCATAATGAATATCGCATTTTTCTACTCTGTGTATATCGTATGTATATTCGTCTTGGAAATGCATCATTCCTAGGAATATTGATTTCATCTGTAATTTTCCTAATGTGCTGAAGTTATGCTTTAATATAACTGACATTAATAGTTTTGGGAAATTGACAGATTTTGGCTGATTCTTCTTATCTATGAATTTATTCATTCCCATCACAGTCTTTATTGCTATTAATCTTCTCTGTGTCTTGCTCTTTCCTTCCATCTCTGCAATACCCTTCTGAAGATGTTCTACTAATCCTGCTGCATCTACGAATCTTGTAATTGGAATTATTTTATTATCGCTATCTAAGAATATATAAGTTCCTGCTCCACATGCAAAATGGATTGACATATCGTATTTGTACTCTCCAGTTAATGCTTCTATGAATTTATTTATTCCTCCTATATATGGAACTGAGAACCAATCCTCTTTTGATATTACTCCGTGTGTTTGCTGCTCTATTAATTTTATTGCTCCTGGTATAGATATACGTTGCTTTTCTCTCAATCTTGAAGGCATTCTTCCTACTAATGATACTGGTTGGAAGTTTACAGCTCTTACTATATCACTGTTATTTAAAGCAAAGTTTATCATCAAACCTAATTCTTTTTCGTTTATAGTTCTTATTACTGTGGGTACCAATACTACACCTATACCTGCTTTTCTGCATGCATCAAGTGCTAATGGTGTCTCCCAATGGTTCTTTGGGTTTGCTCTCTTTGTTACTCCATCGTAACTCATATACAATGTACTAACTCCAGCATGTCTTATCTTTACAGCCATCTCTGGGTTAAATCCTAATATTATTCCTGTTGTATTTAATTGTATTTGATCAAATCCTGCTTTTTTTGCAAGTTTTATTACCTCAAGAATATGAGGATGCATCATAGGCTCTCCACCAGTTATTTGAATTGCGTTCGCTGGAATTGGTTTTTGGCTTCTTAAATTCAAGAATATTTTATTTATTTCTGCAAGACTTGGCTCATATATTGATTCTCCTTCTTTTGCATAGAAGAAGCAGTACCAACAACTAAGGTGGCATCTGTTTGTTACTACAACATTTGCTAATCCTGTATGGGATTTGTGTCTTTCACACATACCACAATCAAAAGGACAGTTTACTCCCTTAGTATCTGAAATTACTCCAGGGTTATCAAAACCTCTTCCGAAGTAATTGTAACGTCTCATTTTCATGTACATATCATAGTCTTCCCAATATTTTTCTATGGTCCAACCATGATCTGGACAATACTTTCTAATCATAACGTTATCTCCATCTTTGTAAATAGTTCCATCAATTATTAATTTACATTCTGGACAAACTGTCTTTGTCTTCTCTATAACTGGCATCTTTTCTATATCCTCCATTGACCTATGATAAGGTGCAAGTACAGGATCTACAAGTGCTGCCTCTTCATCTCCTGCATTAACTGTTGGTTTTACGTTATTTATATTTGAGACTATATTTTGTTTAAACTCTCCATCATCTTTATCTTTTTGTATTTGTATAGTATTTTCACTTATTTTAGCTTCCAATACCTTCTTATCCTCTGACATAATATCTACCATTAAGAATTAGAAATTGCAAACCTTTTAAAGTCTTTCCTTGCAAATCTTTACATTTTTACAAAAAATGTAATTATTTTTTACGTCTATAAGTGAATATGAGCAATACTATTCCTGCTAATATCATTGTATATAAAAGATTTATTGAATTGAAGCTCAATGTGAAATCTCCTATAGTTACAGTACTACTATCTGATACTGGAGAGTACGTATAATTATATTCGTAATATGGTTGTATGTTTTTAGGATTCTGAGGATCACGTCCACCAAAAGCAACGGAATCATTTATAGATGGTTGTTTAACTGAAATAGGTTCTGGTCCATTTGCACCATAGTACTCAACAATAATATCTGCATCACCAGTTCCACAAGTAGTGAAATTGTAATTAAACTGTCCATTAGATCCAACTGTTGTTATATTTACAAGGCCTTCTTCTGTTGTTAACGTACCTGTTCCATTAGAGAATACAGGTTCGCAGTATTCTGGATTTCCATTATACATTCCATTGTCTGGAAGACCATAATCGCCATATATATTACAATTGTAAGTAGCAGTCTTTAAAAGACTCTTTGGCTCTGGATTACATACACCGCTATCATTAAATTGTGGATGGAATGATATTATATTTGCTTCTGCAACTGCATTGCCCTGTTGTAATGTATCTAAAGGTTTTGATAATTTACATCCGCTCATGCTTGGATTAACAGTACAAAGATTTCCATAAGTTAAATAATTTAATAAATTAGATACGTGAGATGGATCTTGTGAATCGTCATCACTCTTATTATAATAATTTATGTCTTTATTATAATAAATATATAATGGAGACCCTTCTGGAAGAGGACCTATTTGACCAAATGCTCCACTATCATAATTAGCAGTACCACTTATATATAGAGTTGTTTCGTTTGTATTTGTTGTATTTAATACAGGTTCAACTGAAAATGATGAAAATGAAGTTATATTTGATATATCCGCATCTAATGGCATATATATTGTGTTATTAAATGGGCCTTTAAAAGAATATATAAATCTTTGATATCCTCTTATATTATTGTTATTTTCTAAGTTTAATGATAATGTATCATAGTATTTGTCGGTTCTATAAACTCCGAATAGACTTACTCCTTCATAAGAGGTTTTATTCTCAAATATAAATGGTATATTAGAGAAATCACTATAAGTAACATTTTTTGGTATAACCCCCATAAGATCAAACCCAGGGTATTCTATGCCATTTGAAACAACCTGATTTATCCGTTCTGTTGTATAATTAAAGGCATAAGAAGAATTAAGCTCTGATTGAAGTGTGTATTGCGAGCTAGGTTTAGTGTAATTAACAAAAACATCGCCAAACAATCTATTTGTAAATAGGTTCAAAATCAAAGATGGAGGTAATATTGTATTGTTATCATAAACTGATCCATTGTAATATTTATTGTTCAATAAATATCTTACATAACTGTAACCTCCTTCTATTGTAGAATTCAAATAATTACTTTGGGCAGGTATGTCTGCTGCTGTATAATATGAGAAGTTTTCAGTTGAATTTGGAGGTAATGAATTGCTTGACCCACCTGCGGGATTTGACTTTATAAAAGTATAATTTTGAGTAACATTATATTTAACATAAAATGGTATCATTACATAACCCTGTATAACACTAGTTATAGATGTTGTTGATGGGTTCTTAGTTGTTACTGAAGTATCAGATGGATATTTGCTGTTACCATTACTACTTGCTGTTTTTGTGTTTGTAACATTGCTTTTATCTGTTGAATTTTTACTAGCATTTAGATAGTTACCTGATGGATTTATTGAACTTAAAGCATCGGATATACTTATCAAATCATGTGGAGAACCCTCATTTTGAGCGTACTTAAATGAACTTGGAACCTCTTCTATAGGTCCAAAAACATAATTAAGATTTGGATCCTCTACACAACCATTGGAATTACTATTGTTTAAGAAGCAATGCCAATATGAATGAGCACCTAGTGCACTTTCAGTGTAATTTAATAAGCTTAATTTAAATGTTACCAAGGAGGTACTTAACCCTTTATTAGAGTTATTCCCATGAGATAGCATTATTAATGTACCGTTGAAATCAGATGAAAATGTAAAATTATGAGGGAATAATTCACTTGGATATTGACCATTTATTGCATATGAAGAGGTAAATGTGTTTGTATAAGGTAGCCCATTTGGGTTGGGTTCGGTTATAGTTGTTGTAACAGGAGCATCTATGCTAGGTCCTATTGGAGGATATCCATTATCTTGAAGATTTGGACTATTAGGTCCATAATTACAACCATTTATACAATATGTTATGTATTTAGGATTTGAACTATTTCCAATAGATATATTTGCGGAAAGAGGCCATCCATATGGCATGTAGTTAAATTTCCCATTAATGCCGTTTAATGGGGGTATGGCAACTGTATTATTTGATGATACCACCATGTTGTTAAAGTTAGCTGGATCTATTGGAACTTCAGTGTTGTTTGAATAAAATGCTTGCAACATCAGTATAGCTGAACTGCCATGCCCAGGTATATGGAAATCCCAAAGATCTAATACATAAAGTATACCATTTATATCAGTCAATCCCAATACGTGATGATTTGAAAGGTTATCTTTTGTCAATGGGGCATTTGTATAAGCGGATGCTATTTTTGTATTATTAAATGGTCCCCCATGTGCAAGATAACTTGATATGTTTAATACCTCATTTTCGGTATCTATTGTTGTATTGTAACTTGTGTTTATTGCATAATGTGAATAATTTAATGTTTTTCCGGATATCAATGGAATTGAACCATTAGAATAATTTGCTATGTATATATATTGTCCTCCAGGAGATACTGCCATTTCAGCATTTGGCTGGAATAATTCACCATCTTTTCCACTATCTGGTATATATGAGGATCTACTATTTTTTCCATCTGCGTATATTGCAGTTATTACCATACTATGTTTTGATGGCAATACTAATGTGCTTCCAGGCGCACAAGTTGGCCAAGATGAAAAATCATCACACCAATCATTTTCTATTGTTCTGTTAGGGTGGTATTTACTTAATATAAATATATCCCCGCCTTCATCTGTTTGTATATCTATTGGAACTATGCTTTTGAATAATGCCTGTCCAGTACTTGCATCTATACTAAACCATGATTGAGAGGTATTTGATATTTCAGTTGTATTTGTTATATATAGATTATGAGATTGCTCTTTTAATGAATTATTCCAGTAATTTGACCATAAGCTAATCCAAGTTGAAAATGAATTTGAATCAATTCCTTCTGCAGCATCTGCTACTGTATCAGGTTGCAAATTAAGCATACTATAATATCCATTAGGTATGAAACGCATTTTATCTAAATAAGTTTTTGTTTTACTACTGAAATCTAAAAATCCATCTGTATGTGTATAATTTATTGCATATATATAATCGTCAGGAGATTCTCCTAAGAATGATGGATTATTAAATCCCACTTGTGTAAAACTTCCAACAGATAAAATATTGTTATTAGTCATAATTTTTAATGCGTTGAATACAGCTGATGTATTATTGGATGAACTATTACGCTGTAAAGGTGTCAATGAGGCTATGAAATTAGTATTTGGATTCCCAAAAGCAGTAGCATTGCTAGATGTAATTGAATTGGAAGGGTACATTGCAAGTTCATTTATATTATTTCCATCACAATTTTTACATATATAATCAGCAAAGAAACCACTTCCAGTGGATAAATTAAATGGATCTAATCTTTTTGGAGTTGTATATGTTAATGGACCGTACATATCATATGATAAATTCAGATATTCCTCTTCTCCTTGTGTATCTGCAGATGTTACTGGCATGCTATAATTATAAACGAAATATGGCAATACAGTTGCATTAAGTGTTGAGAATGGTTGTGTTGCCTCTGTTTCAAATGCATAGTATTTAGTAATTTTTATACCTACGGAATCTGTTGTTGTTTTGCTTATCAACATTACATAATAATTACGTGATGGTGTATATGAATTATTTGTGTATTCCCATAGATAATGAGAATAACTTACCCCGCCATTATTATTGAATCCATCTTTAATTGCATTTGAATAATAGAAGTCTGCTTTACTACTAACCTCTTTATAATTAGTAAGACAAAATGTTGTACTTCCATAATACAAACTTGCATCGCAACTTGGGTAACCGCCATTTCCATAAGAAACTATTGAATTACCTGCAGTTGGCCAATAAAATCCTGATAACTTAAAGTAAGATCCTGTTGGTTTTGGATTTAATTTTCCTGGAATAGGTATGTAAGAGTTTTTTATGTAATTAAGACTTGTATTTTCTGCATAATCATATGTATACGTAGTACCATTTCTTGTAAAGTTCAAATTAATTAATAATTGCTTTTTACCCTCATTTTTAGGTGCATAATGTAAGTCTGGGAATTTTATATTCCAACTGTATAATGCAGATTCTGGAGAATCTGGAACTTTATCAAATATGAATGATTGGGAATTATATCCATTTGAAATTATGAAATTTGATGAGTTGTATAATTTAGGTAATGATAAATCAGTATAATTTACTTCTCCTATATAACCAAGATTGTCTATAGTTGGTGTATCTCCTTTTATAATTACGGATATATTTTTAACACTAGCAGGTGTATTGTTAGTCCATTCTACGTATGTAGATAATCCAACCCCTGCTATTATTGGATTGTTATTTGCTAAACATTCATCTCCCCCTATATTAGAGGTATTTTGTGACATAAAGTATTCTATTATGTTAGAAGGATTTGGAACTAATGGACAGGTTATTAAATAACCTGCATTTTCTATTGAATTTGCTATAACATTTGATGTATCTGGATTTAGAGATGGTGTTGTACTTGTATTAACAAATGAACCATCCCCTGCATCTGTGAAAGATGTTGAATTATCCACTGTTTGGTTGAAATAACAATATCCATCATCTAAAGTAGGTTTTCCATTACCGTTTGGGGCAGGACCTTTACAAATTCTAGGTACATATACAATATCAGGCATTGTTAAATATGTAAAATGACCTACATTACCATTATTTCCGGATGGACAACCTTTTACACCAGAACCTGCAGATCCTCCATTTTCATTATGATATAAATGTAGATTATTTATATTTAAGGCATTATTTATAATAACAGATATAGATCCGCCTCCACCACCACTTCCTGGAGCGTAATAATTACCAGTACTACAACTGCCCTTACTACTGCCTCCACCATTACCTCCTTCCGCATATATATCCCCTAAGTAAACATCGTGTGGATTATTTGAATAAACTGTTAGATTTACAAATCCTCCTGCTCCACCTCCTCCGGATATTGTTACGTATGAACCGGCAGGTCCTACATGGCCTGCTGAATTAACATTACCTGAATCACCATTTGACTGAATTGAACCATAATTAAGTAATTCGTTAGTTTCAATTGTTATATAACCTCCAGCATTACCTCCACTTGCTGTATCTCCTTTAATGCTACCTTTGTAATGCGCTATTCCCTCAGCTCCTGCTCCTGAATAATTTCCTCCTCCGCTAATCCCCTCATAAGCGGTATCTCCATTCATTTCTGGACCGTCCCCTCCTCCACCTCCGGTATCGTTATAACATGGAGAAACCAATGTACAATAAGGTGATGTTGGATAATTATGAGATACAGCATCACCACCATCACCTCCAGCAGCAGAAACATGTTTCGCATCTCCATTATTTCCATAACCATTAGTGGTGGCACCTGCGGCACCAAGCCCAGTTGAACTTATTGATCCTTTACTATCTATAGTAAGATTGTTTAATACTACAAGAACCTCATTGTTGTTAAGGAAAAGAGTACCATTACTAATTGTAATATTGTAATAGCAATGATCCCTGCCATTTAACGTATAGTTGCTACTAATATCTAAGGTTCCATTATCCGTTGTTCCTGATGGACAGGATAAAGGTTTAGGTCCCATTATTCCCCCGTAAGTTGGTATTATATCTAAATCAATTGGTAATGAATTTACAGTTTCAGGAGTTGATGCGGAATCTGTAACAGTTGTATCAACAATGTAATTTCCAGGTAAAGTGAAATTATAGCTATAGGATATTGAATTCGAACTCGTTTCCTTATAGTACGTTTCGTAATTAACACCTTTAGAGTTTTCAATTGTGAATTTATATTCGTATGGAGGAACACCACTATTTGGTAGTATACTATTGAATGTCAAATTTGTAAATTGATCATAATGATAAGGGTCTACAGTATTAGCTGGAGAAACTGTAATTTTTGGATTTTTTAATGCAGGATAATATACCAATGCAGTTGCAGTAGCATTGTAAATTTCATTGGCTGCGTCTATTAAACTTAATTTATATAATAAAGTCTCGTTTTTTGTATCTTTTGATGTGCTAAAGCTTATAGAATTTGAGGTTTGACCTGATATAATTATGGAATTACCTGAAGATTCATTATACCACTGATACTTATATGGTGGTGTACCTCCACTTACAGTAGATTTTATATTTATTTCTTGGCCTACATCATATTTTGAATTATGTGGACTTACATAAACGGATAAAGGGGGATTTACTGTGAAATGTACCGATGGTGATGTTTTTATCTCATTTGCAGAATCTGTAACTGTAAAATTAGCTTTGTAAATACCTGTTCTAAAATCGCTTGGTGTGTATGTATAGTTTATTGAACTGTTATTGGTAGTTATTGAAAATGTTTTTACGTTGCTGTATTTACCTGTTGATGAATTTTCGTATTCTATTATACCATTATATGTATAATTTGGAAGTCCTCCACTAAGGTTTTCAGAAATTTTTATTGATTGTCCATAATCAATTGGTGTGGTATTTACGTAAGGATTATGTATAACCATAGGTATTAATTTGAAGTTTGCAGTTTCAATTGTATTATTATAAATAGTTATTCTTTCTGATGAATTAGTTCCTGAATAACATCCAATACCACTACAGGTCCAATCCACAAATTCGTAATATTTTGCAGGGGTTTCTGATATTGTAATTTTTGATCCATCTTTTTCTTTATATGTTCCTATTGCAGGAGTTGTGGTACCTGTTCCACTTGGAGATACATTAAGCGTTAGATTTAATAGTTTATAAGTTGCGATTTCGGTTATCGCATTATTTATTTTTATATTTGCTGATGAATTTATTCCGGAGTAACAACCTGATCCACTACAGGTCCAACCTGTAAATATATAACCTGTTGAAGGTGTTTCGGATATTTTAACCGTAGTTCCGTAGTTATATGTGTATGATGCACTAGTTGTTGTTGAATTTGAAGATGCACTCACCGTTCCATCTCCAGATGGGCTAACTTTCATAGTTAAAGTTTCAGGTATAAGTTTAAAATTGGCAGTTTCTGTTATGTTATTATCCATAGTTATAGTTGTTGATGTATTGGTTCCTGAATAACTGCCACTTCCACTTCCAGACCATCCAGTGAATTCATAACCTGTTGAAGGTGTTTCGGATATTTTAACCGTAGTTCCGTAGTTATATGTGTATGATGCACTAGTTGTTGTTGAATTTGAAGATGCACTCACCGTTCCATCTCCAGATGGGCTAACTTTCATAGTTAAAGTTTCAGGTATAAGTTTAAAATTTGCAACTTCTTCTATAGAACTGCTTAAGCCACTTAAACTTTTTGATGAAGAATTTCCAGTATAACTGCCACTTTCGGTCCCGGACCATCCTGTGAATTCATAACCTGTTGAAGGAGATTCAGATATTTTAACTGAATAGCTAGGACTAAAAGAAAGATCTCCAGCGTATATTTTATAAGTACTACTACTGGTTGTAGACCCACTTGATGAACTATAGGAGATATATGCAGTTCCACTTCCATTTACTTTCATTTCTACATAACATTCCCAATATAAATCATATACATGATCACATCCAGGGGGATATAAAATTGGATCTTTGAGTTCTTGAGAATTAGTAGAATTTGCTATGATAGTTGCTTGTGTGTTACTTGCATTTGGTAAAATTGTATTATTGATTATGCTAGTATTACTTGCAACCGTTATATTTGATAGGGATATTGATAATACTAATAAAAATGCCATTATAAATGAAATAGTTAATAACCTAGATTTAGACAGGTAAGAAAAACCTACATTTATGTCTTTTTGTTTAACTAAATTATAAACTTCAGAACTTTGCATTGTATCAGATTATATTATTAATTTAAAAGAGCAATTTAAAATATTTATAGTTTTCCATTAAGAAAGGAAAATCAATTTCACTAAATTATTAAATAGTTTTCTAATAAATTTATAATACTATCTTTTGTTAATGCGATTGTAGTCTAGCCTGGTAGGACATCGCCTTGCCAAGGCGGTAACTCGGGTTCAAATCCCGGCAGTCGCATATTATTTTAACACAATTTAAAAAATTATTATTAAACAATTTTTGTAAACTAAAATTGGAACAATTAGATAGGTATTATTTCTTATTGTACTGCTTAAGGTACTTTTTTACCAATTCAACTGCTTGCATCACAGATTTCTTTACATCTGCTTCGGTATGTGCACCTGTACATATAACTTTTCCATTTTTGAATAATAAAAGAGCAGATTTTGGATCGTGTATCTTTAATATAGCACCTGGAAATTGCTCAGGTTCATAATCGATATCATATGATAGTTTTGCTAATCCATAAAGATCTAATTCTGTATTTAGATCAGCACTAGCTACTATATTAACTACTTTGTATGTTGGTACCAATTTTACATTTTTTTCATGAGGAAGATCTGGAAGTACCATATCGTTAGATTCGTTCTTTTTAACCATTTATACACCTATTTAAATATTACGTTTTAAAGGTATATAAATATTTAGTTTTTGCTAGAATAAAAAAGATTGCTTAAAAACATTAATTATAAATATACTTTCTTATCAAATTATATTATAAAAATAATAAAGGTAGTTATATGACAAAAAGATCAGGAGGACAATTTCATGGAAAAACAAGAAATCTTGTAAGGCATCATATGCCTTCATCATTGAAGATTGCAGACAAAATAAAAAGTTTTGAAGTAGGAGATAAAGTTGCAATTATACCTAAAAGCACATATAGAGATGCTCCACATCCAAGATTTAAGGGAAGGATAGGAGAGGTAATAGAAAAAAGAGGATCTGCTTACGTGGTAAAAGTAAGAATTATGAACGCAACAAGAAAATTAATCGTTCCTGTAATTCATCTTGAAAAAGTTTGATTTCTTTTTATAAATGGTTTTACAAAAAGGTAAAACCTTTGGTTTCCATTCATTTCTTCTATTATTCTATCAACTATTAATTTTGCAGGATCTTGAAGAAGTTCTACTCTATCACTTATATCTTTAAAACTCTCAAATTTCTTTTCTGTTCTAGCTTTTATTATCGCTTGAAGGTGCTTCTTACCTATACCTGGTAATAGTTCAAGAGAATGCTGCCTTATATTAAGGGATTTTGCATTATTGAAAAAATCAACGTACTTTTGTTCATTATCCTCTATTATTTTTGATAGCACATTGCGTAAATTACCTTTAGAAGTTTGAGTCAAATCCTCATATGATATTCTAGATTTTATTAAACTGATTTTATCTCTTTCTCCCTTACCTATGTATACCTTCTCACCAATATCAAATTTCATATTTGGTTTAGGAATAGCTTCTAGAAGTGTAAATTGTTCACTACCTAATAGTTGCAATAAAGGTTCAGGTTTTGCAGAAAAAGACTTACCAGTAGGCATGAAATCAATGACAAATGCATAATCTTCTCTTTTATCCATATTTTCCATAATCTACCTACCTTTAAAATCATAATTTATTCACTTTTAAATTCTGAAAGTATTTTATTAATCTTTTCATCGTCAATTTCAATTCCTTCTGTTGATGCTATATACTTTACGAGTTCCGCGTTTTTAGGGGTAACCTCTAATAATTTATTAATTATATTTTGACTTAATTCCATTGACTCTAAATTCTTTTTTATTTTTTTATATTTTTCTTCACTTAATTTAAATTTCTCTGCATATTCTAAGGTATTCTGCTGTTCATAACCGAATTCAGAATCCTTTTTTAATTTTGATAAAATATCGAATACATCGTTTATAGACGTGGATCCAATATCTTTAGCATTTTCTCCAATCATTTTATCACATTCTAAATTATAATTTAGATAATTAATAATATAAATCTTTATGTTATGGGTTTATAACATTATATTTTTAAGTTTTATTATACAAATTTAATTAGAAGTGTAAATATGTCAAATAAGTTTTTCATAGTGCTTATATTATCATTAATTTTTGTTACTGTTGGGTCTGCTAATGCTGGAAGTGTAAATATAAATAGTTCTGTACATTCATATCTATCTGTATTTATACCAAATTCTACTTTAGTTAATTCTTCTTTTATAAGTTTTAAATTTGATAACAATTCTTATTTGTTTATGAACACAACACCAACAAACCATATATTAATTAATGTTACTAATGGAAGATATTCTTTTGTAACTAATGTAAGTTCCATATCGAAAATAATATCACCATTAATGATAAAACTTTATTACCCAAATAGCACTTCGATACATGATATGAAATCAAATATGTCAAGTTATTTGGACTATTCACAACCTGCAATTTATAATTGTAAAGTGGACACAGGTTTAAATAAATATAATTTTAGTATTTATAATGGAGGTTATTCTTGTGAGAGTGTACCTTTTTGCGCTTCTGATATGAAAGCTACAGGTGGTGTTACTGGTATAGTAGGAGATGCAATTTCAACTTTTTCTGCACAGGATACAGAATTTAATAAGAGTTATACCAATTTTGATTCACTTTTGAGTAATCTTAATTATAGTAATTTTAATACTAATATAAATGAAATGGGTTCTAATTTAACCCAATTAGACCAAATATCCATTTTAATGCCACAAAGTGCTTTGTTCCCATTACCCTCCAATATACCAAATTCAAAATTAAATGCGTGTGTTGCAACTGCTTCGGCTCCTTATTATTGTCTTTCAACAGGATTATGTGATGAACCCCTTCAATTTAATTTTTCTTATTTAGATAATATAGAGAATACTCTAAATTATCTAAAAATGCTACCTATATCTGGAAGTAAATTAAATAGTTTTGCTAGCAACATGTCTACTTTAACAGAATCTTATATTGAACCTGTTATAATAAAGAATGAAACGGAGCATTTTGATAGCTTCATGAATTCAACTACAGGCAAATATAATAAATTAAATAATAGCGCCACTTCTTTACTTTTAAAGTTTAACTATCCTCAATTGGAATCAAACTTAACTTCTATGCAACTTTCTTATTCATATATATTATCTAATGGAATTCACCAGAATCTTACTTTAGATTCTAATGAATTCAATAAAAGTTTTATTGATACAAACAAAAGCTACTCAAATGCGGCAAAGATTTATTATAACACTTACAATAAATCAGTAAACAACACTGGATTGATTATATTCAAAGAATTGAATTATAAAAATGACCCATTGGATTTAGTTAATCTTGCATTTAAACAAAATTCAATAAACAATGAACTTGCAAATAAGGTTAACAATAGCACTTTGACTTCTATTAGCTTGGAAATGGCTGCTATTGAAAGTAATGCATCAAACTATTCAAACCCATATACATTGCCTATGTTTGTCAAATCTTTTGATTCTCCTTTTATAAATGCAATTGTTGGCAACGGAAATTCTTTATTATTAAAAGACTTAGAAGCACCCTATTTTGCTGCTTTATTATCGTTAATAATTGGAATTATCATATTGCTTATAATATATTATGGAACTTATTATAGACTTAAAAAGAGTAAAAAAATAAGAGTAGATAAATATGTAAAAAGAGCGTGGAGTATATTATTCATAATTTTATTTGTAATAATGCTTATTTATGTTGATTTGACTTATTCATATGCGGCATCTGCAAATAACTTCCTTCCTGTATATTCATTTAAGAATCAATTCAGTTCATCAAATGTTACTTATGTAATTTATAATAGTTCAAGCACATCTATATACAATTGTGCAAATGCAATAAAATCTTTGAATAGAAGTAAGACAGTCAATTTAATTGCTGAAAATGGAACCTCATGTACAGTGAATGGAAATACCTATGGAGATTGTCTAGGTTATATTTCTAAACTTTCATACCCTGTTATATACTTAAATTCCAGTGGAAATTCAATAGTTTATAAAGGATTGTATGGAACTATATTGTATGCAAACGGGAAATCAGCATCAGGTAAAAACTGTTATACATCAGAAATTTTAAATTAATTATTTTTAAGTGATTTTTTGAAGAATATAAAAATTTTAGTAGCTACTGTGATAATAATTTTATTAATTATAGCTATTGCTTTTGTAGAGATATCGCATTCCCAAAAAAGCTTAGCTACAAAATTTTCAAGCTTTAAAGCATCTTACTTATCTTCTAATCATATAAATATATACGCAAATGCAACATCTTTAAAAAATTTCAGTTATACGATGGGATGTGCGACAGATATAATAGAACTTGCTATAGCTAATAGAACAGTACATAAGAATCCAGGAGATATTAATTTATTTATGATGAATAGCACAGGATGCGCGTATGCTGATGGACTTTTATCTGTTGGAAATTACAGCAATATAAATTCAACAGATTGTTTGAGCTATTCTAATAAATACCCTAGTGTATTTATAAATGAGAAACCTTACAATAAAACAATTGTGAATGGTAATAAACTTTATATTGATGGACAACCTACTTTCCTTAAAGAGTGCGGAATTTCTGAAGACTTAACTTGATTATAATGGTTTATCAATAAATTATCAATTTATTTTTAAGTTAGTTTTTATATCTGAGTAATGCACCTAATCCTTCAAAACCTAAAAGAAGCTCTTTTCCATATTGGCTATCTGCCGATATAAATAGAGTTTCAATTTTATTTTTATCTGCCATGCTTATTATATTTTCAACCGCGTCTTCCTCCTTGATTATCTCTAGATTTCCACCGCATTCATGTTTTTCCTCTCTTTCATTACCTTTTTCTAATTTTGTAAACTCTGCACCGCAGGTATTGCATTTATAAGTTACATTTGTTAATTCTATTTGATCACTGACAAGAAGTTTTGATACATTACCTTTCATAACTGCATCTTTAACCGCATTATATCCATATACTGCAAGACCATTTCTTGAAACTTCATTGAGGAACTTTTCCATAGTTACTCTTTCAACTATTGCTTGTTGTTCAGATAGTACTTCTCTAGCTTTTTCTAGTAGCTCATTAAGACCCATAGATTCATCCGTATAACCAGTATCAAAAACACCTAATATTTTTATTTGGTAGTTTAGATTCTTTGATTTTACAAAATTCTCCTTTGATGGTCCAGGACCTCCTACAACAAGCCCTTTGAGCTTAAAATTCCAATTTAAGAATAGTTCGTTTATAGAATCTGCAATTGATTTATAATAATCATCTATACTTTCTCCTATTGCCCTATCATATCGAGCTGCAGATTGACCTCCTTTGTGTACTTTTTGATGTGCAAAAGATCTTATTTTTTTATCAACAACGATCTCAGTTCCTTTTAATACTGCAAGAGTTGCATCTCTTCCATCCATAACTAGCAATGCATAATTATCTGTAGATTCTGCCATCTTCTGTATAGGTTCAAGGAGGAAACTTGAATCACATCGATATATGTTGGCTTTTATTGGTTGGGGTGGAAGCAACGAATAAAGCTCTATATCGCTTTTTGATTGTACGTTTGATACGTTTCCACAGAAAACTGCGAGCCCATTTTCAGGAACATCTCGATATACTTTTAAGTATTGTATTATTCGTTCTATAGCGCTCTGTACATTCAGTCGCGTTGTTTTTGATTTTATATTTGAAGCTTGACCATATTCCGATCGCAGTCGCGCTATTTCATCTGATATAGGAAAATCAGGAGGTACGTATATTGTTATGAGCTCAGTACCTGATCCTCTTATAGATTCTAATGTTTTAAGTTCTTTCCTCAAATTATATTCTTCCTTCATAAATATCACTCAGATTGTTATTTTAATCAATAAAATTAAATTGAATAGTTAACCTGAACAATAAAGATTAGTTATAAAAATATTAAAATCTATGTGGAAATTATGCTTGTATGTGCATCATTATTTTTTAGCTGCTTTTACTATTTTATCTTTTCCAAAATATGGTACAAGTACTTTTGGTATTGTTATACTTCCATCTTCATCATTATAATAGTTCTCTATTATAGCAACAAGTACTCTTGTTGTAGCTACAGCAGTAGAGTTTAATGTGTGTACATACTTTCTTTTTCCACCTTCATCGTACTTTATATCCAATCTCAAACTCTGCCAATCGGTACAGTTAGAACAGGATACAACTTCTCTATATTTCTGCTGGCTTGGCATATATGCCTCAATATCATTCTTTTTTGCTGCAACAATACCTATATCCCCTGTACATATATCAACTATATGGTAAGGAAGTTCTAGCTTTTGATATATCTCCTCTGCATTATGAAGAAGTTCATCATAATATTTCCAGGAGTCATCCTCTTTTGTGAATATGAACTGCTCAACTTTATAAAATTGATGTACCCTGAATATACCTTTAGAATCCTTTCCATGAGATCCTGCTTCTCTCCTAAAACAGGGGCTTATACCTGCGTATTTGAGTGGTAAATCAGATGCGGAAAAAACCTCTCCGGCATGCATAGCAGCCATAGGGTGCTCAGATGTGGATATTAAAAACATTTCATCAGATATTTTCTCAAGCGATTTGTCATCATTTACTTCCTTAGGGTCTGCTATTTTGTATAATGCATCTTCAAAATCACCTAAAGCTGTAACTCCTTTATAATAATCTCTCTTTACCATGAATGGAGGAGATATCAATGTAAATCCTTTTTTAGATAATTCATCTAAAGCGAATCTTATTAAGGATTGTTCTAAAAGAACAAGATCACTCTTCAGATAATAGAATCTTGCACCTGCCACCTTGGATGCTCTCTCAATATCCAATAATCCAAGATCATTAAGTATTTCTTCATGCCCTTTAGAAGTTTTCTTTTTTATCTCTCCCCATTTTTTTATTTCTTTATTATCATTATCATCTTTACCGAAAGGTACGGAATCAGCTAGTACATTTGGCATATTTAAAAGAAGATAATTTATCCTTTTTTCATATTTTGGCATTTCCTCTTCAATTTTGTTTATTTCTTCTTTTAACTTTGCCATTTTATTTATTTCTAAATCAACATTTTCCTTCTTTTTCTTTTTAGCTGCAATATCCAGTCCTGCCTTATTTCGTTCTGCTTGTAATTCTTGAAGCTTGGTTGTTTTGTCCCTCCATTCAGAATCTAGCTTCAGCAACTCATCAATTGGGTAATCACTCTTCCTTTTTTCAAGCGATTTCTTTATTTCATCAAGATGATCTCTTACATATTTAGTTGTTAACATTATACCACATTTGTATTTTTTTGTAATTGTATTTAAATGCTTTGTTCAAAAGAAAATTAGCAACAGGGGATTGACTTTCTATAATTATACTTCAAAATTATGATACCTTTTGAACTAATGTCGCAGTAGTTATACCTGGATATCCTGTTTGAAGATTTGTATAATTTACAATAACATAACCACTGAATATAGTTCCTATAGGCCTTGAAAATATAGACCCATTATCATAACACTTTAATGGAAATGAAGAATTCGTTCTAAAGGTGTAATTATCTCCTATTCCTATTATTACGTTGGCTGATTTTAAGTTAGATGTAGAGACTACTGAATCACAACCTACTGCGGTTACCTTTATTGGTGAACTTGATACCTGTTCAAAGTTAAATGTAAAATTACCATTTTGGTGTAAGGTTGATGATAGACAGCTGAATCCTGCTGGAAATATACATTCTGTATGAGCTAAAGCTGATGGATTAAATACCCCTAATGCATAAAGAACTCCCAATACTAAAGCGATAACTAGAATAGCCCATCCATATGTCATTAAATATTCCATTGCAGATTGTAATTTCATATTATCACTTTATATCATCAGTTGGTATATTTGCTATTATACCATCAATTATACCGTTTACTCCAACAGCTCCTGTAGACCTAACAGTTATTCTGTGGCTCAAAACAGGTTTGGCTAAATATTTTATATCATCAAAGGTTACCTCATTCCTACCCTCTATTAAAGCTAAAGCTTTACCACATTGCATAAAACTTATTTCGGATCTTGGACTTCCACCCATTACTACGTGTATATCTGTTCTCGTCGCACCTACTATTTCGGTTATGTATTTTAGAACAGGTTCAGGTAATACCACTTTTTTTACTATCTCCTGCATTTCTAAAACATCTTTTATTGATATCACTTTGTTTATTGTTGTTTTCTCTTCAGATTGCTTTAATCTGAGCATCTGCTGCTCCTCTTCCATACTTGGATAGTCTACAGCAATTCTCATAAGGAATCTATCCGCTAGTACCTTTGGTAATGGTGTTGTACCTTCTACATTTAAAGGATTTTGTGTAGCCATAGCTATAAATGGTTTTGGTAATGGAATAGTTGAATCTCCCATAGTCACTTGCCTTTCTTCAAGAGATTCTAATAATGATGTAGTAGTTCTTGGTGGTGCTCTGTTTAATTCATCAATAAGCAATATATTGCTGAATATAGGCCCTTTTTTTACTTGTAGCTGATTATTATCATCTACATAAGTATAACCGACTATATCTTTAAACATTAAATCTGGAGTACCTTGAATTCTACCAAAACTTGCTTGTACTGTTTCTGCCAATGCCTTTGTCATTGTTGTTTTTGCTACTCCTGGAGCTCCTTCCAATAGAACATGACCATTAGCTATCATAGCAACAAACATTAATTTTATAACATCTAATTTTCCTGCAATTCTCTTTTTTATTTCTGTTTCAATTCTATCATAAATTGATTTCACATCTAAATCAAACGTTGCTTTATTTTTATTATCTGTAATGTTAGCAGGTTTTACCATTTTAAGTGGTGAGCGATTTAATTTAATATTTATATTTGGATTAGCAGATTCATTTTGTTTAGAAGACTTATCTTCAGAACTTGATTGGCTATTTTTATCGGATTCTGCATCTTTCTTATTCTCTCCCTTATCTTCAGACTCAGTAGTTTGATTATCTTTGGTTGCTATTAAATCATCATCAACCTCATCATTATTATCCGTACTTGTTACACTTGTTAAAATAGTGTCGTTAGTATCATCCAAAATATCATCTATTATAATTATGAAGCTAAAATAATTTAAACCTTCTTTAAATAGAGTATTTTCAGTTAAATATTTTATAGGATAATTAATTGATAAAAATTTATTAAAAAAGAATTAGATAAATTTAAAATTAAAAAAAGAAGAAATTCAAATCAAGAACTTGCTGCATTTGCATACAAGTCTTGTATGAATGTCTTTGCTGCTGACAATGTCTGGTTTCCAGTGTATCCTGCTATCAATACTCTAGGTCCTCCTACTGTTGATGAACTTGGGTATACTTTTGCTATTGGTGCTGTTGTATTTGTTATGCTTATGTTGTATGCCTTTTGTAATTGCTCACTCAAGGTGTTTACATAACCACTTCCTATTAATATTAATGAATTTGTTGGTTTTGCTTGTGTATCTAATATTACCAATCCTGTTGGGCTTCCTGGTACTGTCATGTTGCTTATATCAACATATTCATCAGCTGTTGATGGTGTTGTTGTTACTGCAGATGATAGGTTGCTCAATCCAGCGATTGTGTAATTTGCTTTGCTTACTGATATCTTTGCAGATACATTTGCAATTGTTACATTTGGTATGTTTGTTGCCTCACCTATTGAGTATGGACCATATGTCTTTACATGTGATACTACAGATACATTTACAGGTGCTACGTAGAATTGTAATTTATCTACTGCTTTTGCCATATTAACTACTAATTGTGTTGGTGTTATTGATGCTACCTTTGATCCTTTTTCTGTTATGAATCCTGCAGGTGCTTTTATTGTTTTACCTTGTGATGATGTGTATGTAAGGTTATTATGGGAATACCCTGTTGATGATGTTGAGTAGTTCAAATTGAACAATGGTGTTGCTGATACTCCAGATGTTGAATTCATTATTGCAAATGATAAACTATCATTTGATGATGTGCTGTCTGGTACATCATACTCATTCATCTTGTATGTGAAATACTCATGTAATCCTGATGCTATTCCATTATTACTATTTGTTGCTTCACTTAATGCAAATGTTGATGATGGCTGTCCATTCTGTTGGTTGTATATTACATTTCCTGCAGCGCCTAATTCATTATATGATTTTCCTGCATTAGGTGGAAGCAATATTTTACCGGTTGAAATAGAACTTAATTTTCCTATTGTATTTGATTCTGATGGTGATGTAATATTATCAATTGCATTTGCATATACTGTTATGTCAGGTAATGCTCTGTTTACAGTAATTGATGTTATATTGTACAATGGTGATGCATATTGTGGGGTTGTGTTATCGAATGTTACGGATTCTGTTCTTGATGTTGTTACTGTGTTTGATGGTGAACCTGTTAATGTTACGACCAATGGGTTTGATGATGTTATGTAGTTTCCATTTGTTTCGGATAAACTAACTTCTAATGCGTTATTTGTTACTGCCATTGCATTCGCAACTGGTTCTTTTAATTCATATGGTGTTAATAGATATTTTACACTACTGCTCACTTGTCCATCATAACTAAATGCGTTTGGTATTGTACTTGTAACTGTCATTACTTGTCCTGGTTCTGTTACATTTGTTATTGTTGAATTTGCACCCTTATTTATATACTTAAGTCCAGATTGCTTAGATAATGAAATTGTTACTGGATCATAATCACCTGATGTTAATGATTGTCCTTCGAAATCTAATTTCCATATTGCTGGGTTTGTTATGAATGGGAATGATTGTCCTTCCATTAAGGTTTTTGGTGTTTGGTTATATACAACTATTCCTTGTAATTCATTAGATTTTCCACCAGTTGATGAATCATTTGTCCATTCTATTTGTGGTATCCATCCTTTATTTGCTACTCCAGACATATTTAAGTAAGATCCACTTGTTACATTGAATACATCTGTATCTAATTGTGTTTTTGCATAGCTTGCACTTTCGAATACATCTGCTGCTGCCTTTTTTACGTATACATAAATGTGCTTTCCACTTACGTTGAACATCTTCGTTGTTCCTATGTCAACTCTTGTTGTATTTACTAAACTACCATTATAGTATATATGGTATATAGGTTGTGAAACACCACTTGAATTTGGTTCTGTGAATCCTGCCAACTCTACACCAAAGTTAGATGCGTTTAAGAAATGATCTAAATACAATGTTGTTAATGGTGTTACTGCTTTTGAAAGTTCTAAACTTCCTCCTGTTACATATGATGATGAGGTTGAAGTTGATGATGGGTATGAATAGTTTGCAATAGTATAGTTCTGGTTCAAGAACATTATACTTGCATGGTTTATTGAATTTGTAGATGAATATGCTGCTATAGGCTTGTTAAATGATACTTGGTATGCACCACCTGCATCTAATAATGCAAATGTACTGTTTGCCTGATCATATACTGGAAATCCTGTTAACCATAGATATTCATTTTCACCATTTGCTCCATAGTTTGACATAAGACTTGACATTTGTACATTGCTTACTCTTAATATGTTATCAATTGAACTATTGCTTGGACCTTTACTTGTAAATGTTGAGAATGATACACCACCTCCATTTACATTTGCTGATACTGGATTATTCAAAGGTACATAAGAGATTGCTGTGTAAGGGCTTTCTGTTACAGTTGTTGAATTTCCTTCTGGGTATCCTTCTGTTGTTGTTGAGTTTGATACCATCTTTGTATCTAAAGGTTCACTTACTCTAAGTCCCCTATTCAATACAGAACCTATCAATGCACCAAATGAATAACTTCCACTTATTACTGCAGAACTTGATTCATTCAACCATACTTGCTGGTTTGTAAGCTTGTATGCGCTTGATGATACTACAGGATGTAGTAAACTCTTTGCCATTGTAGTGTTTACATTTACTGATACAGGTACTGTCTTATACGCTAAATTTCCTATTGCTGCTGCAATATCTGCTGCTGCTACTCCATCAGTTATCTGTGCTGGATATGTTCCATTATAACCTAAAACTATTTGTACTACAGGTTGTCCTGCAGAATTAATTATAGGCGTATTCTGGAAACTTACCGTTGCAGATGCTGCGAATGCCAATCCCATACCTAACAATGCTGTCCCAACCGCGACAGCAGCCACTCTTTTTGCATTTATGTGCTTCATTCAAATCACTCAAATATATTTCAAGAGATACATTAATTGAAAAGTATTTAAACCTTTTTGAATTGCTAAATATTATTTTATACGTATATTTCTAAACAACGTGAATTGTCATAATTAAATTCATATATAAACGAATATTTGACATGTTTTTAAAATTAATAAATTTATAAAAATCATAATTTTGTAAAACAACGCTTAAACTTAAATATATATTATCCTATTATCCTTATTAACGTGATAAAATGGAGAGTTATGAGAATAAAAAAGAAAAATATATATGCCCTGAATGTGGAGGTATAATATATAAAGATGAAGAATGCAATTGTAAAAAGGAGAGTTGCTCTTGTGGTGGCTCTTGTTCCTGCTGAATTGAATATGCGGAGGTAGCAAAGGTCGGTCAAATGCGCTAGGTTCAGGGCCTAGTCCTTTTAGAGGGTTCGTGAGTTCAAATCTCACCTTCCGCACTAATTTTAGAGGTGATTTTATGATTAATTATGATATAATAGGATATTTAGGGATGATTATACTTCTTTTATCTATATACTTGTTAGGTAGAAATGAAGCTAAAACAGGTTGGATTACACAGATAATAGGGGATGTTTTATTATTTGTCTATTCTTTATTGCTGAATCTCAATGTATTCATAATATTAGAATTCATTTTTGTGATAGTTGCAACATGGAATCTTATAAAGATTAAAAAGAAATAAAATTTTTATTGGATTTTGCTTTTTAAACTTCTTCTATATTAAATGTTCCTGCAGGAAGTTGCTGCATTATCATATCTATATTATCGTATTCAAGATAATGAGATATTTTCTTTGCAGCATCTGATTTTTGTAATCTACCTTCACTTATGATTACGCCTTTTTGCTTTTCTTCCTGTTTAAATCTTTTGAATGGAACTACTCTGAATTTGTCATCCTTAAAAGCTGCTAACTTGAGTTCTACTCCCCTATACCATTCTCTCTCTCCATTTAAAAGGAAAGATCCAGTTCCTAATGAACCTTTACTTGTAGATTTACTAACTTGATCTCTGTGCATACTGTAAACATCAACTATACCCTCTTGCTTCTCCCATGCACTTGAATAGGATGCTGCGAATTGTGCGGTTTCTTCTTTGTCAATTTGATCTGCGTTCAATCCTTCTTTTAGTATAGTAACAGATGCACCGAATATATTAGAATGAAAAAATAGATCATTATCATCAAAATATTTTGAATTTAGAAGTTCATTCTGCTGTGCATCTCTACCTCCTATTACTAATAAATCATTTGATGTAAAAAACCAGTGAAATTTTTCATACCATTTTTTCTCTTCTAATTTAACTATATGAATTTTACTTTCAACCTTTCTTGAATTTATTGTTTCCAACTTTTTTTGCATTTCTTCAATCGCTTGCTCCGCTCGTTTAACCTTCAATTCTAATCGTTTACCCTCTTGAAAAAAATGGTTTCCGTTTTCCTGTGCGGACTCTGTAAAATCTATCTTTATATCCATTATCTAACCTTATATCATAGATAGTGTTCCAGTAACCAAAAGAGATATTATCAATGCAATTATAAATCCCATTGCACCTAATAATAAAATCCCTATTATTATTATTTTTGCACTTCTGTCATATTCTTTTCTCTGTGGTTTGTAACTTATATCTATTATATGTCTTGAATTTGTTAAAAAGGATTTCATCTTTCCATAAACATTCATAATTGCACCTTTATTTATCTATTTTTATATTTTGATATTTATTATATAAATATTTGGTTTTAAATTCTTTCTCATTTGGTGTTGAATATGAATTATAAGAAAGTTGTAATAATACATTTTGGAGAATTGTGGTTAAAAGGTAGGAACAGACCAAATTTCATAAGGCAGCTATATAAAAATATAGAAAACGCTTTGGGTGGTTCTGATTATAATGAATTTGAATCGTGGAGAGATAGATTTGTAATCTATTTAAATGAAAAAAGTGATGCTGATTTTATTCTTAAAAAACTTGGATATGTATTTGGAATCTCTTGGTTTTCAATCGCTTATCTTACAGATAGTAATATTGAAAATATGATGAATACTGTAAACTCACTTTTAAGTAATTATGATTCCGAAATCAGTTATAAAATTGAAGCGCATAGAACGGATAAATCCCTTGCTTTCAACTCTTACCAAATTGTATCTGCATTCATAAAACAGGATAAGATAAAGGTTTCTAAGGATTCATCACACATTATATATATAAATCCTACAAATAAGGGAACTTTTATTTATTTTGGGGATGAAATTAATAAAGGACTTGGTGGATTTCCAGTTGGTGTTTCTGGAAAAGCAATAATACTTTTTTCAGGTGGTATAGATTCACCAGTAGCTGCTTATTACGCGATGAAAAAAGGTTTAGAACCTATATATGTGCATGTACATTCTTTTGATGATAATAAAAAAGCGGAGAAATCAAAGATACCTGAACTTATAAACCAATTATCTAATTTCAACAATGGTTCTAAAGCTTATTATATACCCTCATCAATATTTCAAATTTCTATATTAAAAGTAAAACACTCTTTTGAGATAATACTTTTTAAAAGGTTTATTTACTCGATTGGTGAAATGATTGCAAAAAAAGAGAAGGCAGATGTTATTGTTACAGGAGAAAGCCTTGGCCAAGTATCATCTCAAACCGTTTCTAATTTAATATCAACATCTTATAAGATAAAGAATGAATTTGTTATGCGTCCGCTTATAGCTTTTGATAAATCTGAAATAATAAAAAAGGCAAAAGAAATAGGCACTTTTGATATATCAATAAAACCATATAAGGATGTTTGCTCAATGCATTCTAGAGATGCAATTACGAATAGTAGCAATGCTAAGTTGGATGAATTAAGTAAATTGATAGAAATGGATGATATTGTAATTAGAAGTTTGCTTAAATCCGACTCTTTAAGTTATGACTAATTTGTGCTATTGTTGTAAGTTATTTTAAATATTCTAGCATCACTGTTTGCATAGACCATCTTTAATTTTACAGACCCATTCTCATCGTAATTGCATGATGTATAATTGCAGAATGTTGTGAATTTTAAGAAATTGCTCTTAAACATTTTTGGTCCCAGCATAGCAGCGAATTTAGTTCCAGCATCTGATGTTTCTAGGTACAATGTCAGGTTAGCAGAGTCATTTGTATGGTTAAACGTTTCATATTGGTAATTAGATATATCAGATATCACAACATGTTTTACATAACTGTAATTTTTTGACCCTGGCAACTTTTCTAACGCGTATGTATTGTTTGGATTTGTTGTATTGTATACCAATACAGAATCTATGTATGGAGAGGATAATACATAATAAATTCCATCTGCATATTTCTTTTCACTAGATGATGAAAAGAACGTTATTCCGTAATCATAAGAGATTTTATTAAATTCAGTTTTGTTAAGATTTGCGAGCAGTCCTTCTTCTTCTATACCTGCTGCTTCAAGCCACCAGTAATTTCTATCTAATAAATAATTCGGATTATGTGTTGTATTAAGATAAGCTAAATCCGGAGAATCATTGAATAGAAATCTTGAAAATCCTGCTATTAATTTTGGATTTTGTCCTGCTACGCTATCTGTAGAACTCTGTCTCTGTGCCCAACCCTCTACCTCTGATCCATCAGGCCATACTGCAAGTACAGTGGCATTTGTTGGGGTGTTGTTTCTCATCCAAGATAAAGAGGATAGGAACGCCGTATTTATATCATCAGAAGGTACCATGGATGAGGATACAGAAAAAGCGTATAAAAGTGCTATAATCACTAAACCTGTAACTAATCCGAAATATACGTAATTTATATTGCCCACATAAAGATTGATTTTTTTGTATATAGATGTTTCGTTATTTGATTTTTTAATTATTTCATAGATAGAATAAATCGCAAATGCGGAGAATATCGCAACTGGTATGGAGAATAATGAATTATATCTTGTCGCTTGTGATTGTAAATAACCTGTTATGAATAAATATGAAATTATAATTATGAATTGCGGTGTCAAATTGTTTGATGCATTGCTTAATTTAAATTTGAAATTTATTTTACCTTTTTGATTTAATGAATCATTAAAGAATAGATAAATTAATGTACCAATTACGAATAATATAATCTGTATATTGAAACTACTCCACATAAAAGCTATAGATGGCGGTTCTAATTCCTCTATAGTCTTTCCAAGTGCTGAATTGGCAGAGACTAATCCTCCGCCAGATAATATTGTTGATATAGTACCTGAGAATAAAATTGATATTACTCCTATTGCCAATACAGCAATACAAGCTACTGTAATAAACCTATTCAGTGAATTCATAGTTAATTGGTTGATAAGATTTATATTTCCGTTTATATTTTTGCTTCTTTTGTATATTATCAGGTAAGCTATTATAGCCCCAATTAATATTGGAAGGTAAAATACGAAAAATGATATACCCGTTAAAAATTCAGCTTCTCTTATTACATTTAATGCAACGAATATGTGTTCCATCACATATTCTATTGGCAATACGGCTATAAGTACAATAGCGCTTTTTAGACCAAATTCATCTGCTTTTATATAATCTATTATAAGCATTAGTATTACTGCAAGTAGGTATATTGCAACCGTAAATGGTGCCCCTCCCCATATCATACTTCCAAATCCCAGTATAACCGAACTACCAACAGCATAAAGAATCTTTTTCTTTAATACTAAATTATTTGCTGATTTTATAAATAATATGGCAGATGCAATTGCAAATATGGAGATAAAGATATCCCCTCTATATACAAGTGCAGCTGTGACAGAAAAATTTGCAGGAACTGCTGCAACCATAAACATCGCAATTATACCGAGCAACTTACTTTTGGATAAGTATTGCACTAAGAAATAAACACCAATTACATCTAACAATCCAAAAAGCAATGGTATATACCTCATTATATTGTATATGCTAACCTTTAATCCAAGCATTTTCAATAAAATGTAGGGGTATAGTGATACATAATAACCACCTAATCTATTATTTATAAAATTGTGAGTTGGAAATCCGGAATATTTTAAATATTGAGGTATTGCATAATTATTTGCAATAGCTTCTTTGAGTACTGCAAATTTGAAAAATCCATCAGGCGAAAAGAAACCCTCGTAACTTGACATTCCAAGACGAAGATATACTGTTAAGAGCAGTATGGCTAAGATGGATACCGCAAATATGATTTTTATATAATTGTTATTAATCAATTTAGTATCTAATTTTTTAGGGTGAACTTCATTATTTATTGAATTTTCCAAAATTACCACTTAGATTTAATATATATGATTTTGTATTAAGTTTTATATACTTATTTAAAAATTGATTATCGTGAAAACTTGAACAAGGAAAAAAATATATTGAGGTATATTATACCAATTGTTATTGCATTAATAATTTTATTATTAATATTTTATATTTCAATCATACAAATTAATTCTTACCCTCAATTAATTTATAATGTACACAAAATATCAAATTCAACTACAAATTCAATTAATAATACTTTTAGAAATTTTGAATTTGAATCAAATCCTCAGCACATTTATTATCTTAATGCTAATTTAAGTAATTTCACTTATTCTTTTAATCCTGTTTCCCTTGATAATGATTCAATCGTAGAGATGGTTGGCATATTAAACCCCATCAATATTTATCAGGGAAATATGCTTGTAGACCTTTCTACTATGCCAAATAACACTTATGATGATGATAAAAATGCTTATTTTGGAGAATTAGTTTACTTAAACATTTCTACAGGCAATATTATTTGGTTCCATAAATTCCAAAATGATCTTATGGATGAGCCTATTGTTTACAATGGTTTGGTATTCTATGGTACTGGAAGCAATATAGTACTTTCTCAGTATAAAATGAATCAGGTAGGTGCGATAAATTTATCTACAGGTAAAGTAGTATGGAATTATAATTTTACAGGGGAAAAAATGCCAACCCCTGTTTTGTTTGATAATGAAATAATATATACACCGGGATTTCTAGGGACTGGATATTTGGATGCCTACGATTACAATAATGGTACAATTGCATGGGATTTAAATCTTTCCTCTGAAAGCGCTATGTCCTCACCTGCAGTTTTGGGGAATAATATGTTTTTTGGTTCAAGGGCATATAATGAAACAGAAAATCTGTTTTACTCTATAAATATGGATACACATAAAATAAATTGGTTTGATAATTTTTCAGCTAACATGGGAACACAGGATAGCTCCCCATCAATATATAATAACACTATAATTACAGGAGCAGTAACTGAAAACGGATTGATGAATTTAAATTATACTTTGTATGGCATTAATGCATCAAATGGGGTAATAAGGTGGTCATTGAATGAAGGAAGCGGTCCTTTTGTACATAATTTAAAATTACCTCCAACTACAGCTTATAATAATGTTGTTTACTCTGATACTCCCTCTTTAGGGTACCTTTATGCAATAAATATTTCCTCAGGAAAGGAAATTTGGAAATATAATACAGGACCAACAGATGCAAATGTGAATATCATCAATGGCTATATTTTTATAGTAAATAGGGAAGGAGAATTATTCATATTTAATAAAAATGGAACTCTTTATAAAGAAGTCAATATAGGAATGCCGTATGGTCCAGATGACGTTATAAAAGCAGGAAATAAAGTTATATTGTATAGTAGTACTGGAAAGATAGTTATAGAACCGATATCAAATTTTTTGAATTTGAATGATACTAAAAAATAATTTGTCTTTAGTAAAAATTATGGGTTTTTATAGTTCATATCTTCATGATAGGTTTTCAGTTCTCTTTTTAAAAATAGATTAGATATAAATACGTTTATTTTTATATAGTATTTGTAAAACCTAAACCTTTTGGATTTTGGTGGATCATCCTAAATCAGGCTGATTGAAAATTTTGTTAATTTAATTATAGAGTGATTAATTGTTAGTTGGTATAATAGGAGCCCCAAATAAGGGTAAGAGTACGTTATTTTCAGCATTGACCATGCATGATGTCCAGATAGCTAATTATCCATTTACTACTATAGATCCTAATAAAGGACTTACATATATTGCAGAAGAATGCGCTGAAAAAAGAGTCAATCTCAAATGCAAACCAAGAAATTCTTTGTGCGTTGATGGCACTAGATTTCTGCCAATAAATGTTGTTGATGTTGCAGGTTTAGTTGAAGGTGCAAGTGAAGGGAAAGGTATGGGTAATCAGTTTTTAAATGATCTTTCTACAGCTGATGCTTTACTTTTAATAGTTGATTTAAGTGGTAAAACAGATTCTGCAGGAAATATTTCACAAGATTCTGATCCTGTAGAAGATGTTAATATGGTTAAAAAGGAGCTAACTAATTGGATGGCAGGTATAATAAAGAAGCATATAAGGGTTCTAGCTAAAAGGGAAGATGGTGCTGATGCTCTTTATGAGATACTTACAGGAATGAAAGTTTCAAAGCAGAATATAGAGGATACAATTAAAGAGCTGTCTTTGCCTTCTGGAAGGATAACTTGGGATGATGCTCAAATTGAAAAATTTTCAGAAAGAATTATTGAGATATCAAAGCCTATATTGATTGTTGGAAATAAATATGATTTAGATGTTGACAAATCAGAAAAGAACTTGGCTAGATTGAAAGAGAAATTCAAAAATGTAGAATGGTGCTCGGCTGCTATGGAACTAGCCCTTAAAAAAGCAGATTCTTCCGGAGTTATAAAATATACACCCGGAGATAAGAGTTTTGAGATTAAAAAAGAAAATATAAGCGATGATCAGAAAAAAGCGCTTAATTACATGTCTGATTTTATAAAAGACAAAGGTACTAATGTACAGCAGGTATTGAACCATCTGATATTTGGCTTATTAAATGATATAGTTGTATACCCAGTAGAAGATGAAAATAAATACACAGACCACTTTGGAAATGTACTACCTGATGCGATATTGCTACCAAAAGGATCAAGTACATATGATCTCGCAATGAAGATACATACAGATATCGCAAAAAATATGCTGTATGCAATAGATGCGGTTTCAAAGATGAGATTGGCTAAAACATATGAATTAAAAGATAAAGATATAGTAAAAATAGTCAGTGCTGCAAAGCACTGATAAATGATCCTTTATTTTAATTCCTGTTTCTTTATTTTTATTCTTTATTGTACGCGTTTTCTAGCTGATCTGAATACGCTTATTATAATGCTTAATATTATCACAATTCCGACAGGAATTACAGAAACTTTCTCTACAAAATCCATTATTGTTATAGATGATAATAATGTTGAAGTATAATGCAATGTTATGTATATTATTGACATTGCTATAACATAGATTATAGAGGCGTATACTGAATTTATAAATGAGGATTTTATTGAATGCATTATTCTTCTTTTGCTAGTTTTGATACCTATCCATATACCGACTATTAATGGGAATACTAATGCACCTGGAAGGTAAATTATATAATATCCAATTTTATTTAATAAATTACTAAATGGGCTCAATATTGGTATAGTTGCAAATATAATTAAAAGTATTCCAACAACCATTGCACCTATCCATAATGAAAGAGGCCCTTTCAGCTGATCTTCATCCTCAAAATTTGTTTCGTAATCAGATGAGGATGGATCTTGTTTATAAACATTTGACAATGACTCATGATTACTATCATCCGGATTCTTTCCATTCATTATATCATCAACATTCTTTTTACTTCCGACATCGTTAATTGAACTAATATTAGGTTTTTTATTTGCCATTTAATCTATTATGAATTAAATAATAAGATATATAACTATTCTTTTTAATTATATATCAGATGATGAACGAGATGATCGCTGAGCAATAGCTATGAAGACAAGTAGGCAGGCTGATAAATTTGAATAATTTGGAAAGATTGCATAGGACAAGTATAACTGCAACCGATATCGCATCTCAATATTGGTGTGAAAAGCAGATGGAGCTTTATAAGCTCAAAGGTCCAAAAAAAGCAACAGTAGAAATAAAAAGAGGAAAATTGATACATGAACAGATAGAAGCATCTATAAATGAAAAAATAGAATTGGAACCCAAAAGTTACAGCGACTCTGTTTTTAAAACTGTTTACAGTAGTTACATAGCTCTTAGCAATCTTAAAAAGAACAAAAGAGCAAGAGAAATACAAATATATGGTTCTTTCAGTGGGTATAAATTAGTTGGAAAGATAGACGAATTAAAAATCTTAAAAGGAGATACTGTATTAATAGAGGATAAAACAAGATCTTCAAATAGGGCACCTGGTGAAGCTGAACTCATAACACATAAAGTGCAGGTTACCCTTTATAAAAAATTGATTGATGATATAGTAAAAGGGAATTATAGTGTAGAAAATTTCAAAAGGGCTTACCATACGCAAAATCTCAACATCACAGATGATTTTAAATCACAACTTTCGCTTTTAGGTATAGAACCACAACAACAATCAATAGATTATTATGCAGAAAAACTTTTTGAGGAGTATGCAAAATTAGAATTGAGCAATAATATATATCTCAGATATATAAATCAATTTACAAAAGAGAATATAAAAGCATTAAAATTTTATTATTCTGAAAAAGAGGCAGATAAGATATTAAAATTTGCAATTAAATATTGGAATGGAGATAGGGAAGCATTACCTGTGCCTTTTGATGAAAAATGGAAATGTAATCATTGCACATTTTTTGGAAACGAATGCAAGGTTTGGTGGCCGCAGAGAACTTTGGGTGTATAATATGCTTGATAAAAATACTTTGAGAGAGAAATTTTCTGAGGATTATGAAAAATATTATTCAACAGAACTTTTCAAAGGAGAGGGATTTGAAAGAAAAAAATGCAAATTGTGCGGTAAATATTTTTGGACGTTGGATAAATCAAGAGAACTTTGTGGAGATCCAGAACATGAACCTTATACATTTTTTAAAAAATCTCCTATAAAAATAGATTACGTCGAATTTTGGAATAAATTTGCTGAATTTTTCAAAAAAGAAGGACATGTTGAAATAGAAAAATATCCTGTTGTGAGCAGGTGGAGACCTGATCTTTATTTTACTATTGCTAGCATACAAGATTTTCAAAGATTGGATGGGGGCAAGATAAGCTTTGAATATCCTGCAAATCCCTTGATTGTACCCCAGATATGCCTCAGATTTAATGATATACCAAATGTTGGTATAACTGGAAGACATTTAACCTCTTTTATGATGGCAGGGCAGCATTCTTTTGATTATCCTGAAAACGGCTATTGGAGGGATAGGACTATAGAACTTAATTTTAGGTTTTTAACAGAAGTTATGGGAATAGAAAAATCAAAAATCACATACATAGAAGATGTATGGGCTATGGGAGATTTTTCGGAATTTGGTCCAGATCTTGAAAGTTTTGCTTATGGGCTTGAGTTGGTGAACAGTGTATTTACAGAATTTGCATATTCCAATGGAAAGATTTCTGAATTAAAGAATAAGGTTGTTGATGTTGGATGGGGATTTGAAAGATTAATTTGGTTTGCATCCGGAGAGTATACCTTATACGATGCAATCTTTCACAATGAATTAGATTATCTTTACAAAAAGCTCGATTTTACGCCAGATAAAAATGCTTATTCAAAAGTTGCAGGTATATCAGGATTGATAGATTTAGGAGAGGATAAAAATGGCTCAAAAAAGGAGCTTGAATTAGTTGAAAAGAATGGAGTTGACAAAGATACCTATTACAAATCGATAAAACCAATACAGGCTCTTTACGCAATAGTTGACCACACAAGAACCTTATTATTTGCAATAAACGATGGGGCATTGCCAAGTAACGTTGGAGGAGGATATAATCTAAGAATATTATTAAGGAGAATATTCAATTTTATAGATACCTATGACTTCAAGTTTGATCTGATGAAGCTATTTGAATTGCATGCTAAAGATCTTGAAGGATTATATCCTAATTTGAGTGAAAGTCTTGAAGATATAAGCAATATAATTAAAATCGAGAGGGAAAGATATGACGAGATGAAGGAAAGATCTAAAAATAAAGTAGAGCAGATCCTAAAAAAACATGAAGAAATTACCTCTGATACTATGAGGCTACTTTATGAAAGTTATGGTATAACTTCTGATTTTATATCAATGTACGCAAAAAAGAATGGTTATGATATATCAATACCTGATGATTATATTGATTTGATAAAAGGAGATTTCACAGAAAAAAAGAAAAAGAAAAAAACTTTTGATATTGATGTTGAAGGACTTCCGAAAACCCTTAAATTATTTTATGATTTTGATAATATGTCGGATTCTAAAGTACTAAAAGTTAATAAAAATTTGGTTGTACTTGATCGTACCCCATTTTATGCTGAAAGCGGAGGGCAAGAAGCTGATCATGGAGAGATGAATGGAATACGTGTTTTAGATGTTCAATCAGTAGGTGGTGTCATAGTTCATGTTCTTGCTGAATCACCA
The DNA here is from genome assembly GCA_021821445.1 of Microcaldota archaeon. Lineage (GTDB taxonomy): Archaea > Micrarchaeota > Micrarchaeia > Micrarchaeales > Micrarchaeaceae > Mancarchaeum. The sequence continues at coordinate 55,211 of JAKACK010000003.1, forward strand.
CAATTTAATGAAAATGAATATGTTAGATGTATAGTTGATGAGGATAGGAGGATAAGGTTAATGGCACATCATACCGCAACACATTTGGTGAGTGCTGCTGCTAGATCTGTATTAGGAAAGCATGCATGGCAAGAAGGTGCGCATAAAGGTGAGGATAAAGCACATATAGATATAGCCCATTACGATAAATTGAATGACCAGCAGATTAAAGAGATAGAATCAAAAGCAAACTCTTACATATTTCATGGGATGAAAGTTAGTCTTCATGAAATGAATAGAGGAGATGCTGAATCTGAATTTGGATTTTCAATATATCAGGGTCATGGAACACCAAGTACAAAATTGAGAATTATCACCATAAAAAATCTTAATGGGGAGTTGATAGATGCTGAAGCATGTGGTGGATTACATTTGATAAACAGAGAATCTTTAATAGGTATAATAAAGATAGTAAAATCATCTAGGATACATGATGGTATAGATAGGATAGAATTTACCGCAGGACCTGCTTCGTTAGATTACACCAGATCAATTGAAAATAGTATAAACCATGTTTCAAAGATATTTGGTATAGATGAGGATAAGATAGATGAAGGAGTGGAATCCAAAATCAGAGAGCTAAAAGATTTGACAGATTACTCAAAAAGTATGGAAAACAAGATAATCAGATATGAATCTGAAATGCTTTCAAAAGAAAATGATAAGATTATAGTAAAGGAATTTACAGATTATAGACCGGAAATTTTAAGGCAGATTGCATTAGATACAGTTAAAAGATCTGATTCAAAGGTGGTTATACTTTACAACCATATAGGAAATGCGGTTATATCGGCTGGAAAAGAATCGGATGTTAATGCTATTGAATACATCAAAGATTACAGCAAAAAAAATAAGATCAATTTTAGAGGAGGAGGATCAGCTTCAATTGCGGAAGGAAAATTTGAATTTTCAGATTCTGAAAAAGATAAAGTGTAGGTGTGAATATGAATTATCTTTTTGATATTATAATTTACCCTATACTATACATACTACCAGCTTATGTTGCAAACGGTGCACCTGTGATATTTGGTGGTGGTGCTCCACTTGATTTTCATAAAAAATTTAGGGGTAAAAGAATCTTTGGGGATCACAAAACCATAAAAGGGACTGTATCGAGTTTAATTGCTGGTATAATTATCGGTCTAATAGAATCACATTTCTTCAGTTATTTGCTTCCCATCTCCATACTTCTTGTTATAGGAGCTAATATAGGAGATTTATTTGGAAGTTTTATAAAGAGGCAGATTGAATTTAAACCAGGAAAAAGTGCACCTATATTGGATCAATACGGATTTTTCATATTCGCATTAATTTTTGCATTTTCATTAGGGCATTTACCTGATTTATATGGTTTAATATTTTTGGTAATAGTAACTGGAATATTACATCTTTTAACAAATATTGGTGCTTATTTGTTAAAGTTGAAAAGTGTTCCTTGGTAATTTTTTAGATGAAAAAATGAAAAGTAAAAAAGATGGAAAAGCGAATAAAATAATTCAAAAGATAAAGTCGTTGAAAAACATAGGAGACAATATATTTGGAAATATTGTTTACGAACATAAAGGTAAACGCAGTATTGTAATAATGCACAGATATGGAAATGACGTTTTGATGGTCAATAACGTGCCATTTTCTTTAATCAGACATGGATCAATATTTGTTGGTGGGTATTGGGACTATTTCATACTACTTCCTTTTCTTTATAAATATCCAAAAGTTCTATTAATAGGGCTTGGAGGTGGCACAATCATTTATCAAATGAAAAAAATTTTTGATAAAATAGATATCACCGCTGTTGAGAATGACCCTGAGATGGTGGAAGCTAAAAATCATTTTCTACCTGAAAAAGTAGATTTTAAATTAAAAATTGGTGATGGTGCAGAATTTGTCAACAAAACGAATGAAAAGTATAATCTCATTATTTTTGATGCCTACGATAATTATAATATACCTGAAATTTTTCTTAAAGAGTCTTTTTTGAATGATGTATATGACAAATTAGATGAAAATGGTATATTTGCTGTAAATTATATACCAATTGAGCATAATGAACCTTTAATTAAAATGAATAATTCAAAAAAATTTACTATATATCAAATAGACATTAAGGAATCAGCCAATAAGCTATTATTATTTTCTAAAAATTTGAAAAAAAAGGATATGTTAAATTTAATAAATACTGGAATTAAGAACAATGTCTTTATAAAGGAATACATAATTGATGCATATAAATCTATGAAAAATGAGAGTTAATACTTATTATTATTTTATTACATTTGTATTTGTTAGATTTAGATAAGCTCTACAATATTGTTTATCCTTATATTACAAACCTTTATCAATGTGGGCGTAAAACCCACACTCTTCAGAGGTGGGATATAAGCCCACCACAAAGTATATAAATTTGAATGATATAATAATAGGTATAAAGAACCATAGATTCGCAAGGTCAATAGAGAAATGTTCTTGGAATAGATTTACTGACTATTTACAATACAAGGCTGAAAGTGCTGGTTGCGTAGTAGTTGCTGTAAGTGTCAATACAGAGTTCAAATTTTGACAGAAAATCTGTCAAAACTACCGAAGGGCATTCGGGAAGTAAAGCCGGTGGAGACGATGTAAGACCTTCCGCAAAGGAGGCAGTTGCCAATGAAGCAGGAACTATATGGGTGGCATAACCAATTATAGCCACCCTGAAAGCTCACACCATTTATGGGTGGGAGGATGTCACAAGAATGAATATTCATAAATTAATAGGTGTTAAAATGCCTGAAGCAGTTAACGATAATACAAAAATACCTTATGATCTTAGTGTGGAAGTACCTGTATTTGATATCAACACAGATGTTTCTGATATTATTCAAAAAGTATTAAAATTTGGCGCAGTTATAGTCAATAAGAATGATAAGTTTTTCGGAATAGTTGATAAAAAATCGATAAAGAGGGTTGAATTAAATATACCGAAAAATGAAACGTTGGAAAGATTTGTTGTAAAGGTTCCTAAAATAAATAGTAGAAATGATGTTGGATTGGTAGCTACTTACTTCTATAGAAATCACGTTATAGCATTGCCTTATGAAAATGAGGGTAAAATAGATCATATCCTTGACCGAAAAACCTTCTTTAAAATTTTACTCTCATTACAAGATCTGAAAAATGCGGATATAAAAAAGATAATGAGTTCTCCTTTAACCTTAATTGATTCAGATTCTAATTTATCTAAATTAAAAGAGACCCTTGATAACAACAATATAGATACAGTTGGAGTTTTATATAATTCAAAATTTTATGGTATAATAACAACCGATACTGTTCTTGAAAATATAGTTACTAAGGAGAGGTCTCCTGGTATAGAGGATGAAAAGTACTCTCCATCAAATATAATTATAAAAGATTATACCAATACAAATCCAATAACAATATCTGAGGATAAGCCTTTATATGAAGCTGTGGACTTGATGGTGGTACATGATAATAGTCCAATAGTAGTAACGAAAGAGAATGAACCAGATGAACCTGTTGGTTTAATAACAAGTACTGATATATTGGAATACATAACCTCTGTAAACAAGCATTCAACTGCAAGAGTATTTGTTTCTGGATTAGATAAATCCTCATACATTTACGAAGATGAAATAAAAGAGGATATTAAAAATTTCTTATGTAAGATAAATAAGATAACTGATATAGGTGTTGATTATATTTCAGTTTCAATAAAAAAAATAAAAACCTCACAGTATAATGTTAGATTCAGGCTTATAACTGATAAGTATGGAGCAATCCAGGTTAACTATTCGGATTATTTGCTGGATAGAACAATAGAGGAAGGAATTAAAAAATTGGATACGATTGTGATGAAATATAAAAGTAGGGAAGAATGATGTATAGAAAGTTTGGTAGGGACAAATGAAAAATAGAAGTAACTCTTTTAGAAATTCTAAAAAAGGCCAATCAAGTTTGGAATTATTGATAACTCTTTCCTTTGGTCTTATAATTTTGCTTCCTATTGTCATATTGGCATTTATACAAATAGCCTCTTCTTCCTCAACCTTATCAACTACTGAAGCACAGGCCACTGCGAGCAAGATTGCAAGTGTTGCAGTTTCTGTTGGATCAGAAGGTTACCCTGCAAAAGAATTAACTCTTGTAAATATACCAGATAATGTAAAAGAGGTATATGCAGGTGGAATAAACGATGTTGAAGGGCATGAAATTATAATAGTAGTAGAAACTGATGTTGGGAATGATTATGTTACAGTATACAGTCCTATAAGGGTGGAAGGTTCCACTTCTTTAAGCAGTATATCATCTCAGGGTCAGTATCTTATAAATATAAGCGCTCTTAATTCTTGCCCTCCTGGTACATCTGGTGGATCTCCTTGCGTCTATATATCCCCTACCTGATTTAATATTTATTTTTAGATTACACAAAAAATTTAAATATTAATAAGAAATAATTTATCTGGTAATGATATGGTTGATGCCTACCAAACAGTATAAATTTTAAACAATCTCTTTCGGTTAGCTTAAAGTTTATTTATTCTAATTATAGATTTAATTTCTATATATTCATTAAATATATATGTTTTAAATTCAATATCTGTAAAGTTATAAGTGATAACTTAATTGCTTGTTTTAAGCTTAATAATTTTAAATTGGTGTAAATATGAGAGTACTACAATTAGACGTAGATAAGATAAGATGGAAGCCTATAAAGCCCGAAGCTAGTGTGTATGAAGAGAGTAAAGATTCAGAGGTAGAAGCAGAGAATGCAGTTGTTATGTTAATTTCCATAGAAAATGGGGATACAGAAGAATTTGCAAAAAAAGCTGTAGATGAATCTATTGATTTTGCCCACAAGGAAAAAGAACAAACACTTGTTATCTACCCATATGCGCATTTGAGTGATAATCTTTCAAGTTTGAATGATGCGTTAAATCTTTTAAAAGCGATGAGAGTTGAAGCTGCAAAATCTGATTTAAACATACTGTCAGCACCATTTGGGTGGAACAAAAAATTAAGTTTGGAGATTAAAGGACATCCTTTAGCAGAAGAATCTCATTCATATAAATCAGAGAATAAAAAAAATGAACCTATTGCAGAAAAGAAGCATGAGCTTAAGATAGATGTATCCTTAGTTCAAAAAAGCGATTGGAGTGGTGTACCAGAATCGGATCATAGAGCCATTGGAGAAAAACAGGATTTGTACAGTTTTCAAGAGGTATCTCCTGGTATGGTTTATTGGCACCCTAAGGGTTATACAATTTACAGGCAACTTGTTGGATTGATGAGATCTATAGAGTATAAACATGATTATGAGGAGATATCTACTCCAATAATAACCAACATTGCGTTGTATCAAGTTAGCGGGCATTTGCAGCATTATAAAGATGATATGTTCATGTTTGATTCCTCCATGGGTGATGTTGGATTAAAACCTATGAACTGTCCTTCAACAATCCTTATTTATAAAACTCATCGCTGGAGTTATAAGGATCTTCCATGGAGAACAGCGATATTTGACAAATTGCATAGAAGCGAATTGAGTGGTGTTGCAAGCGGTTTGTTCAGAGTTAAAGAGTTAACTCAGGATGATGGACACGTATTTGCAAGAGAGGATCAAATAAAAGATGAGATATCTGATTTGCTCAGCATGATAAAAGAGGTATACGGAGATATATTTAAGATGAAGTATTCCGCTAATTTATCCACTATGCCAGACAACCATATGGGGGATCTGGAATTATGGGATAAAGCAACTGCTGCATTAAAAGATGCGTTAGATGAAAACCATATCAAGTACAATATCAAAGAAAAGGAGGGTGCATTTTATGGACCTAAAATAGATTTTGATGTATTTGATTCGATGGGTCGTTCTTGGCAATGCGCGACAATACAATTGGATTATCAGCTTCCAAAAAACTTCAAACTAGAATACACCGGAAGTGATGGTAAACAATATACCCCTGTTATTATACACAGAGCTATACTTGGAAGTATTGAACGTTTCACCGCGATAATGGTTGAACATTACCAAGGTAAGTTTCCATTGTGGTTATCACCTATACAAGTCAGAGTTTTATCTATCTCAGATCAATCTAATGATTATGCAAAAAAGGTATATGCTAAACTTAAATCCGCAGGCATAAGAAGTGAAATAGATATATCAGATAAAACATTAGAGTATAAAATAAGAGATGGAAAACTACAGCAGATACCATATTTGATGATTCTTGGTAAAAAGGAAGAAGAAAAAGGAAAGGTGTCTGTCAGAAGTAGAGAGGGGGTGCAGAATAATGGTATTGATTTAGAGGACTTCATAAAGGAGGTGATTTCTGCACATCCTTGAATGGGGTAATTTAAACTCACTCCGCTAAAACCGCAACTCTTTTTAGCATTAAATAAATTGCAGCGTACATTTCTATTTCTACATCTTCATTTTTATAAGGGCCATAAGTTTTACCTTTCATACTTAACTCCGGTGAATTTATTGCATGTATCTTCACAGGTTTTGATGAAAATGCAACCGCATCTTTCATAGGATCAAATTTTTCTAATCTGGATATTGAACTTATTTTACGAGCTATTAATCCTGTATCTCCGTGTAATGTATTTGGCATTCTGAGTATATGGGATGTATCGTTTGTGACGTTCTTATCTATTGAATCTCCTTGTTTTATTGTTAAATTTTTTATGACATTATTCCAGAATTCTGCTTTTTTTGGTATCTTAACTTTATCCCAATTTCCTGTTGTTATACCAAATGTTACATTAGTCTTATTTTTAATTAATTTACGAGCCTCTTTTTTCTCTATACCAAATTCTTCAAGCGCAGATTCACCGGAATTTAGAGCGGATATAACACTTCTAGCTATCTTTCCTCCCCAGCCATAATCTGAAGGTTTTGGTCCATCCAGTCTTTTACCTCTAACATTTATATTTGGAAAAAATGATTCAATGTTTATATTGTTACCTGATATGTAATCGCTCATCTCTTTTCTTTCTTTTGAATTGAGCTCCATCACAGCATCAGATACCACATGAATATGGTATCCCCTATTTCCACTGAAACTTAATTTAAGCTCAGATTCTGAAAAACCAAAATCAGGTATTAAAAAGTCCTCTATTAATTTTAGGGTTTCATCTTTTACCGCATTAAAACAATTGTCACAGACCCAAGAACTTCCATGTACCTTTTGACATGCGAGATTTAAATCAGTGGAATCTAAATCAAATACCAATTCGGCACCCTTCCATATTTTCTTTTCCATAGGTCTTGCAGCTGGTTTTTCATAAAAAGATGGAGAGCAAGATACAAAAGGAGGCGCATTCGCAACAAGATATTCTTTAAGTTGTTCTTTATTATTGAAAGCATGATGCCTTGTATTTATTTTAGTCTCATAACTGCCGAATCCAAATTCACGTTCATTTAAACGTTCAATATCTACAGGTACCTTTTCATAATACTCTCTTATAAGAGGCGTTATGAACTGGGCAACTTTTGGATCAATAGTCATTTTGTCATCAGTATTTATTTTTTATATTAATTTTAAGTTTATAAAATATTTAAATAAGTTTATAACAAATATTTTTGTAGGTATTCTTATGGTAGAAGATTATAGACTAGAAAAATTAAATGATTTGATAAAAAAAGGTGTAAATCCTTATCCGTATAGTTACAATGTAACAAACCACTCAGATGATATAAAGGATAATTTTGATTCATTTAATGGAAAAGATGTAAGTGTTGCAGGTAGAGTTATAGGATTAAGGCATATGGGAAAATTATACTTTTTTGATTTACTGGATGGCAATGGCAAAATACAGATAATGGCAGCACCGAATTTTTCAAAAAAAGAATTATTTGATTTGATAGAGGATATAGATACAGGAGATATTGTGGGTATAAAAGGAAAGGTTACAAAATCAAATAGGGGCGAAATAAGTGTAGCTGCAGAGGAACTTACCGTTCTTTCAAAAGGTTTACTCACATTGCCAGAAAAATTCCATGGATTGACAGATGTTGAATTAAGGTATAGAAAAAGATATGTTGATTTAATCGCTAATCCCGATGTTAGAAAATTATTTGTTATGAGAGCAAAAATATTGAAGTATATGAGAAATTTTTTGGATTCTAGAGGTTATATCGAATTTGAAACACCTATATTACAACCAACTTATGGGGGTGCGAATGCAGCACCTTTTAAGACACACTTCAATGCTTTAAATGAAGATATGTTCTTGAGAGTTGCAGATGAACTTTATTTAAAAAGACTTATAATAGGAGGATTTGAAAAGGTATATGAAGTTTCTAAAGATTTTAGAAACGAGGATATTGATTCCACACATAATCCGGAATTCACGCAGATAGAAGCTTATGAGGTATACAAGGATTATGAAGACTATATGAAAATGACAGAAGAATTGCTAAGTGGTATGGTAAAAACTCTTTTTGGAAGTTATAAGATAGATTATCAAGGTAAAGAGCTTGATTTTACACCACCATTCAAAAGAGTATATTGGGTAAAAGAATTAAAAGATAAAATTGGAATTGATGTATCCACTTTAACTGATGAGGAAGCAAAGGAAATTGCTAAAAAAGAAAAATTAGAGACAAGTATAAAAAATGCTTATCATGTATCTGATGAACTTTTTGATAAATATATAAAACCAGATCTTTTCAATCCTGCATTTGTACTTGATTTCCCAGCTTATATGTCCCCATTGACAAAAGATAAAAGGGGAAACAGTAAATTAAGTGAGAGATTTGAATTATATATAACAGGAAAAGAAGAAGGTAACTGTTATTCAGAATTGACAAATCCGATAGAGCAAAGGGAAAAATTTGAAGAACAGGATAAAGAGAGAAGGGAAGGGGATGCTGAAGCAAATCCAATAGATGAAGATTTCTTAGAAGCTATAGAATATGGTATGCCTCCAACCGCAGGTATAGGATTAGCCATAGATAGATTGGCTATGATATTGACAAATAATATATCAATAAAGGAGGTTATAGCATTCCCTGCTGTAAGATCTGAAAAGAAGTGATTTATTTTTTAATTTATTTAGTATATATTGTCAAATTTAGTAAAGTTTAAATAATATTAGTTATTAATTTAATTGATATGCCAGGGTGGCGGAAACCGGTAACGCGTACGCCTGGAGTTTTTAAACCTGTAAGCGTATGGCTCTTATGGGCCTTCTGGGTTCAAATGCTTTTAATTTTTTATTTAAAAAGATTTAAAGCTGAATATCCCAGCCCTGGCGTATTAATAAAAGAAAGAAATGTAATGATATATTTATAAATTTATATTCTAAATATTATCTTGCTAATATTAATAATGTTAATTTTAATTCGGTGAATATTAATGGTAGAACCAAAAAAACCTGAAAAGGCAGATATGAATAAGAATGCAAAAGCGGCACCAGCAGCTGAACCTGAGGCAGCTGCAAAGCCCACATCTAGTAAGGCAGCAAAACCTCAAATGACTGAAGCTAAATCAAAAAAATATGATGAAAGAGCAGCGAGAACCTCCTCTATTATAAGATTAGCTGGAAAAGATATATCAGGTACTCTTGAATTAGAACGTGCACTGATGAATATAAAAGGTGTTGGTTTTTCAATGGCACAAGCATTAGTTTACAGTGTAGATAAGAATTTGAAGATTCCACCTACCACTAAATTAGAGGATTTAAATGAAGATCAGATGTCAAAACTTGAAGCTATAATAAAAGAGCCTAATAAATTCGGAATACCGACATATTTATTAAATAGAAGGAGAGACAGAGAAACAGGAATTGATATGCATGTAGTTGGAAATGATCTTGTATTTGCAACTCGTCAGGATATAACAAAAGATATAGCTCTTAGAACTATAAGAGGTTATAGACATCAGTATAACCAAAAGGTAAGAGGACAGCATACACGTTCAACAGGAAGAACAGGCGCAACAGTTGGAGTTTCAAAGAAATCCAATAAACCTGCGACATCCGCAAAGAAAAAATAAATTTATAAGAAGTGATTAATTGGGAGCACCAAAAAGAAATAGAAGAAAATATGATAAACCCAAAGATATATGGAGCTCTGGGAGAATAGAGATTGATAAAAAGTATATAAAAGACTTTGGACTTAAAAATGAGAAGGAACTTTGGAAAGTACAAACAGAACTTAGTAAGATAAGAAGTAATGTTAGAGTTCTTCTTTCCAGTACTGATTCAGAAAAATCCAATAAGGTAGGATCTGATATTATCAATAGATTAACTAAATATGGAATAGCTCCTAATGGATCTACTTTAGATAGACTTTTTGATTTAAATGAGACCTCATTTTTAGAGAGAAGACTTCAATCAATAACTTTCAGAAAAGGACTAGCTAAAAGTATGAAACAAGCTAGACAGCTCATCACACATGGATTTATAGCTATAAGTGGTAGAAAAATTGATAAACCTAGTTACTTGGTCTCCATATCTGAAGAGGATAAAGTTGGTTATTACAGACCTATAAACTTAGAACCTGTAACCTTACATAAGGAGGATGCAGCAGCATTAAATAATGAAAATGCTCCAGAACCAACTGCCAATACAGATACAGCAGAAAAAGTTGAGGGTGAAGCAGTAGTAAATTAAATAATTGGTGTTTATTATGGCAAAAGATAAAAAAACTAAAGCTGTTAAAAAATCAGGAAATAAAAGTGAAGAATCTTATGAAGCAAAGGCTATGGAAGAGCCAAAGACAAAGGCAAAGCCTCAGAGGTTAGCTGTTGCTCATGTATACTCATCAAAGAATGATACTATTATAACATTGACTGATATGAGTGGATCTGAAACAATCGCTGTTGGAAGCGGTGGAATGATTGTAAATGCAGATTCACAAGAAGGATCACCTTATGCTGCAATGCAAGCTGCATATAAGGTAGCTGCAGATGCAAAAGAAAAAGGTATAACAAATATAAATATAGAAGTTAGAGCCCCAGGTGGTCATAATTCAAAGACACCAGGACCAGGAGCTCAAGCAGTTGTCAGAGTATTATCAAGGAGTGGACTTAAAATAAATAGAATAGAAGATGTAACTCCTATACCTACAGACACAACTAAGAGAGCTGGAGGAAGAAGGGGAAGAAGAGTATAATTTATTTTATACTTTTT
>JAKACK010000036.1 GCA_021821445.1 Microcaldota archaeon
TAAACATTCAACTAAAAAAATAAAAGGAGTAAAAACAATTAGGGTAAAAAGTAAAAAGGTATCAAGAAAACAAAAAACTAATAAAAAAGCAGCTAAAAAAGGTAATCGAAAATAGACATTTAAATAAATTTATAATAAAATATATCTGATATTATGAAATCTCAGGCTGCAATGGAATACCTTATGACATATGGATGGGCAATCCTTGTCATTGCAGTTGTACTCGCAGCACTTTATTCTCTTGGAATTTTTAATCCAAATACATTTGCACCTAAGGCATCTGCAGGTTCATGCGAGGTTGTAAGACCTTTTGGTCCAACCACAACAACAGATGTTCACCTTGAAGGCACCTGCACTAATATGATTCCTAAATATGTTGCAAGTTTTAATGGAAAGAATAGTTATATATCTTATAATTTTAATAATATTATTAATAAAATAACTATTAGCAGTTGGATAAAAACAAAGAGTAATAATGAAATGATAATTAAATTACAAAATAATACCCCATTAATTTACTTGGAAGTAGGAGCTACGACTGATGGGGGCAATGCAAATGAATTAGTAATTTATCTTAGAAATAACATTGGTGGTGGAGCAATACCTTGGAATACTGGATTTTTAATAAATAATAATCAGTGGTATTTTATAACTCTTTCATGGAATGGAACAATAGCAACTGTATATGTAGATGGAAATAAAGTTGCCAGTAGAGGATTTTCTGGAACTATTACATTAATAGGTAGTAAAGGATATATTGGTAGTAAAGGATATATTGGTAGTATAGGTAGTATTTCATCTACACCATCATTTCAATTCAATGGTTCAATAGCTAATGTTCAAATTTACAACAAAGCTCTTTCTGCAAATCAAATTACTGCAGTATATCAAGAAGGCATAGGAGGCGATCCAATAGATGTTACTCATTTAGTTGCATGGTATCCTTTAAATGGAAATGCGAATGATTACTCAGGAAACGATTACAATGGAAAAGCAGTAAACGTTGGTTATCCGTCAACTTGGTACAGAACATATTCTGCACCTTAATAACTTGATAATAATCAAATTAAATAGTTTACCTTTTGTAACCAAACTTTCTGTCATATTCTTTGTGATCTATTATGTCTAGTACAAAAGCAACTATGACCACTTCAGTTTCATCATCCGTAAGTGTGTATAACATTCTCCAAAAATTTGACAACTCTACGCGGAATAAATTTGTAATATTTTATTTTAGTAGATACTCTTTTGGTATTAGGTTTTTTGCTATCGGATTGCCATAATGTGGATTCATTTTGATAAGTTCTATTTTTCTTATTTATAGAATTTAATATGCTTTTCTCCAACTTAGAATTCGTAGCAATGATATTAAGCTGTTTATATGCCTTTTCTGCTTCTGGTGAAAGGACAACTTTTACTGATTTCATAATTCGAGACATCTATTTATTGCATTTCTGAGCTTTTTATTCGGATTATGTATCCATGTTATGCCTTTAAGAGTAACTACTATTTTGTTACTTTCTTCAAGATACTCTAATATAACCATTAAAGTTCTGTGATTTACCTGCTTTGGAAGTGCGCGTTTTATCTCAGGTATTGTGATAATAGAATTTTTAGAATTTTTTATAACCGATTCTACCATAAGTACGGTATTCAATGTTGGTGAATGTTCAAGGTTTTTTGCCATTATAATTTTTGACATATGAATCACATATAGTTATAAGTTAATACAAATTAGGTATTATTTAATATATAAATCTTTCTATATAATCTTGCTTGAATAAATGAAGCAATCAGATATACAAATTTAAAATATATCTATTTCAACTAATCAAATAAAAGCCATCTATCAAGAAGGAATAGGAGGAGATCCAATAGAATTAACACATTTAGTTGCATGATATCCACTTAATGGAAATGCAAATGATTATTCAGGAAATAAATACAAGGGTAAAGAGTATAATGTAGGTTATCCATCAACTTGGTACAGAACATATTCTGCTCCTTAAATATTAGAATAAATAAATCCTACTATAAATTATAAATTGTGTTTCATCACCAATAGATTAATAATGAGTGATCTAATGGCTGGTGAAAAAGGTAGAATAGGGTTGATTGTACCTGCTAATAATGCTGCTATAGAATATGATTTTTGGAATATGGCACCAAAAGGTGTTACTATCCATTCAACTAGGATGCCATCTATAAAAGGGGATGAACCTATATCGGATACAGAGATAGCGAATTTTAAAAAGGATTTATCAAATGCTGTAAAATTATTATCTCAGGTGTCAAACGTAATTGTGTACGGTAGGACCTATGGTTCAAGAACTCATCCAGAGATAATTAAAAGTGTTTATGATAATATAATCATACCAGAATATGAAGCAGCTAAATCCTTACATAAACTTAATGCTAAAAATATATTTGTACTAACACCTTATAACAAATGGAGAACAAAAGGTACTCTGAGCTTTTTCAAATCGGATGGATTTAATATAGTTGGTTATGATTTTATGAATAAGATTAGAGGAATTGATATAGCTAATATAGATACTGATACAATAATTAAATTCCTAAATCGTAATTTAGGTATTATAAAAAATTCTGATGCAGTTTATCTAGCATCTACAGCTTTATCAACATCCGATTCCATAAATGAAATTGCGAAGTATGTTAAAATCCCAGTTATAACGGAGAATATTTCAGCAATAAATGAAACTTTAAAAAAGCTTAAATTGATATAGTATGTTTTAAAGATATAAGATAAAATTCTATTCATAGTTAAATAAAATTTACTAAATTTGATATTTATTACCTGAAAAAATATTCAACTTTTAAAAAGGTTAGTTACGATATATATTTTTATATAACTGGGTTATAACATGATAATGAAAAAAGATGTAGTAGAAGCTTTAACAAAATGCAGAGATCCAGAACTCAATGCAAATATTGTTGATATTGGGTTAATTTATGGAATAAAAATAAATGGTAAAGATATTGATATAACAT
>JAKACK010000015.1 GCA_021821445.1 Microcaldota archaeon
ACGAATGCGAAAGTTGTAGTTCCCCAGTCTGTTGTACCTACTTGTCCTAATGTTACTATGAAGTTTCCAGGTGATGCTATAGGAGATGTACACAATGCACCAGATGTTGCGGTACATGTTGTTCCTACAAATGCACTTCCGTTAAATACCCCTAATACATAAAGTGCTGCAAGTACTATTGCAATTATCAAAATTGCCCAACCATAAGTCATCAGATATTCCATAGCGCTCTGCGCTTTGAAATTTTTTTTGGTGTTTTCCATATTATCCACTCATATATTTATTAAATTTAAAGTATTTAAATCTTTTCTTTTTTCGTTGGTTATTAACTTGAATGTTTATATCTTAATATATTAATTTTAAGGTATTAATTTGTGAATTTAATATCCTTATTAGTATCTATTAATTCTTTGAGTTCATCCGCTTCAACAACGATATTATAATCCTTCATTATCGCTGAAAGTATGTTTTTTTCATCTTTTTCTTTGAATTCTTTTACTATTTTTAACAATTCCTCTTTATTCAATTTTTTTAATTTATTATTACTTATGATTTTTGAAAGTTCTGCTTTGTCTGCATCTTTTGATTCTTTTGAAATTATCTTTAATAGCTGAACTATACCCTTTTTTGTCAATTCTCCATCTTTGTAAAGTTCAAATGCATATTTTATGGTTGTATCATTTATACTGTCAACATCAATACCTTCCCTTCTCATTTCAGTAAACTTTTGCATCAATATATCCGCAATCATCTTTTTATCAATCTCTATTGATGCGGATATCTCCTTATATAATTGATATTTAGGTGACAACAGTAATTTTTTTACCATTGTTTCATCTTTTATAGCGTCTCTGAGTTCATTTATTGCAGATTCTAGATTTGGCTTCATCAGCTCGGCTTCCTGCTTCATTTCATCCGTAATTAATATTGGTTTTGAATCTGTTTCTGGATACATCCTTGATCCTCCTGCAATAGGCCTCATAAATCTGGTTGTAAATAAATTAGAATCGTAGGTTGCTCTCGTTTCTAATGGTATTAACTTTGATAAATTTCTTATTCTGCTTATTGCGAAATTTATTGCATTCTCTGCTTTTTGCTTCTCTGCTGCTACGATTATGAAAGAATCCTTGTCATCTATAGACAATGCGGTTTTTATATTTTTTATCTCATCATCTGAAAAATGATACTTTCCAATTAAATCTTCATCTGCGTGTATAATTCCATTTACACCTGCTAGTTTTGCATAATCACTAACTTCACTTCCCAATCTTCTATTGGGATTTACCTCTTTTCCGAGATAATCTTTAAATGATGAGATTTTTACACCTAGTATAACCTCATTTTTGCTCAACGCCTTTGATATTAAAGAACTTTTAGTGTTTTTGAATATTGGGGATAAATCTATAATTTCTCCAAATTTAAAGATGAAATTGCGTTGTTGCAGTTCCTCTTTTATTTTTAGGAGGTTTTGCTGTCTTATAACCTCATTTTCTATGTACTTATCCATGTTTGCTAAATCTTGGAATCCTTTAATTTCGACTCTTGAACCTCCTTTAATTGAAACATTAACATCCTGCCTTATTGTTCCGATACCTCTTTGTACCTTTCCTGTTATCCTCAAAAGAGTACCTATGTAAAGAGCCACATCCTTCGCTTCTGATGGGGTACGAATGTATGGATCTGTATCTATCTCAACTAATGGTATACCAAGTCTATCTGTATTGTAAATGGAGGTATTTTCACTGTTTGATACTATACCTGCAGATTCCTCTTCTATCATCATTGAAGTTATATTAACTTTGTGGTTATTGACTGTGATATAACCGTTAAGTCCAAGCATTGTGGTCCTTTGGAACGCGCTCGTATTGCTTCCATCCACTACCTCTTTTCTCATAGGTTCAAGTTCATTGAATATAATCATATTAAAAGATGATGCTATCTCCAATGCCGTTTGTAAAGCCTCTCTATTCATATCGTGAGGAGGTTCTTCGTCTATATCAACAAGACAGCTATTATTCTTGAATATGTTGTAAACATACCTCTTTTTTTTCTGCTCTTCTATTTTTGCTGCAATATCTATTTTTCCAGTTTCGCCAGAAACCGCTCTTTGATATCTATATACACTTCCAACCGGAACTTCATCATCTGAAATTGAATGTGTTGAACAGTTGCAGAAAAGTTTTTCTTTGCTGTCGATTCTCTGGTGTATCTCAAGTCCACACATAAAGCCAATTGATTTACAGTATTCTTCATTCATCATAAAAATCATCAGATTAAAAATTCATCGTACAATGTTCTATTCCTTATCTCCCCAACCATGTTCTGGTTGAGAAGTCTTTTCGCATCTTCTGAACTATAATTTCCCAATAACCAAGCGAGTTTAACATAAGCAGTTTCAGGAGTCATATCCTCACAGTATATTACACCTGCTTCAGATAACAACCTCAAATTCGTATAAACCTTTGAATTAACCCTTCCATATATGCATTGAGAGGTCATCCCAATTATTACACCAGAATCAACTGCACTTTTTATATTTTTAAGGTAGGATTTTTCTGGATCTCCTGATACAGGTGTATGCCCTAAACCAGTTCCTTCAATTATAATTCCTTTGTAACCTTTTTTTACATAATAATTTATTATATCAGGATCAGAATTTGGGAATACTTTTATAAGTGCAACTTTCTCCTCAAAACCATCTTTTAATTCAAGCTTACCGCTTGGTTTATTTATATAATCATTGGTATAATTGATCTCACCATCCATCTTGACTTCTGCTATTGGTAAATCATTTATAGGTCTGAATGCATCCCTTCTGCTCGTATTCATTTTTCTGGCTTTTGTACCTCTGATAAATATACAAGCATCATCAGAACTGCTTTTGTGCATGCATATGCCAACCTCATTTACATTTGATTTTGCAGCTATCTGTGCAGAGCATATTAGATTCATGAATGCATCGCTTGATCCTCTATCACTACTTCTTTGTGAACCTGTTAAAACTACAGGTACATTTAGATTTTGAACCATAAAAGATAGTGCTGCTGATATGTAATGCATTGTATCAGTACCTATTGTAATTACGATTCCTCTGCTTCCATTATTTATCTCTTCTGTTATCGCTTTTGCTATTGCTCTCCATTCATGAAAAGTCATATCCTCACTAGCAACACTGAAAAGTTGTCTTGGTTTTATATCCGCAATATTTGAAAGTTCAGGTACACTTGAAAGGAGCTCTTCCGGTTTGAGCAGCATATAAACTCCTCCTGTCCTATAATCAACTTTACTTCCTATAGTTCCTCCTGTATATATTATAGATATTTTTGGTAAATCCTTATTTATGGATATTTCAGCTTTAGCTTCACTTTCAGTTTCAGCTTCATCTGCCCTTTTTATTTTCTCAACCATCAATCCAGTAACGTCTAATCCGAGATTATATCCGTTTTCATACTTCAAAATTATTATGTTCTCTTTTGTGAATTCTGAATTTTGAATGATTTTACCTTCAATCTCAAATTTGTTTGATTTAAATCTAACATAATCTCCTATTTTTAAATCATTATCATCCATCAATCTTTTTACAATACCTGAATACATTATTACACCAAATTAGCATATAGAGCATTTGCGGTTGAACCGTATATTTTCACTTTAACATGCTCACCTAAATTTAATTCTCTTGTTGTAGAGCTTATCACAACCTCTTTATATGAATCAGTTCTGCCATTTACAGATATATCATTTTTCTCTGTCAGCATTATATCCTGCAATGATCCTATGTAATTGCGGTTTATTTTATTCTGAACATCTTTTATAACTCTAGTAGCCTCAACACTCCTTCTCTTTATCTCATTTTCATCTAGTTGCTTGAGCTTTGATGCTGGGGCATGTGGTCTCATCGCGAATTTTGATAAATTAGAAACCTCTGGTTTTACATCTTTTATTAAATTTATAGTATCTTCAAAATCTTTTTCTGTTTCTGTTGGGTAACCAACTATAATATCTGTCTCTATAGTTATACCTTTTACATCACTCCTCAATCTATCGACCACATTGTAGAACTGCTGTAAATCATAATCCCTGTTCATCTCTTTCAATACCTTATCACTTCCGGATTGAACTGGTATGTGCAAGAATTTGTAAAAATGATTATTATTAAGTGCTTCGATGAATGAATCCATGTATTTTAAGGCATGCTCAGGATTCAGCATACCGATTCTTATCTTATAATCTCCATCTATCCCTTCTATCTTTTTTAGGAGATTGCTTATGCTGCTTTTCTTATCGGCACCATATGCACCAACATCCTGAGATGTCAACTCTATCTCCTTGGAACCTCTTTTTAAGCTTAAATTTATCGCTTTTAGTATTAAATCCTCTGAAAAACTGTTCAGTGGACCTCTTGCACGTTTTGTTTCACAGAATGCACAATTGCTCAAGCATCCATCGCTTATAGGCATTCTTGATATTATACCTTCACCAGGCTTAAAATAGTTCAACCTGTCTTTTACACCGAATTTATTGTACATCACTTTATTCTTACTTGCAACTTGCGATACCGCATATGGCATCATATCTATATTAGGCGTTGTCACAATACTAGCATTTGGAATATACTTTTGTATAATATCCCCATTAGCCCCTGCCATACATCCAGTTACTATAATATTTCTCCCGGATTTATCCATCTTTTGAAGCTTGTTGATTATCTTTTGCTCTGTTGCTTCTTTTACGGTACATGTGTTCACGATAACCGCATCTGAATCTTCCTCATTATCGGTTATATCAATATCTTTGCTTGATAATATTGATCTGATTATATCGCTATCAGCCTGATTAAGAGTACAACCATAAGTTTTCATATAGACTTTCATAAATATCACCGAATTACAAACCTTTATATATATTTTTATCAAATAAAATATGAATCTAAATCTAATATTTAATTTATCTGCTAGATATTTAAATTTATAATATCAAAAAATGTTAAAGGTGTTAAATTGACAATGTCATGTGAAAGATGTAAACGTGAAATATACAAATATGTGACCTGTGATTACTGTGGAAGAAAAATCTGCAATAACTGTATAAAAAGTTCACAAAGAGAATCAAAGACAAAGAAATTGGTAATATGCAAAGATTGCTGGTCAGATATGCTAAAAAGAAAACTTTATAAGAGTAAAAAAGATACAAACTCTATGATTGAAGTGCAAATTTGATTTTTTTTATTTTAAAAAAATTAATAAATAAAAAATTATTTTTTGACTTTTTCTATACTGAGTCTTATTTTTGAATTTTCTATATCAAATGTTGTTTCATCCAATCCATTTAGGTCTGAAAGTCTCTCCTCAATTGATTTGCTTTTCGTAACTGATTTGATTGTATCTAAGTTGTCTTTTATTATTCCTGATATCGCAACGTCCGCTGATATATACACTACAATTGAATCCATCTTCTTAAGCCCTTTTTCTTTCCTCATCATCTGTATCCTGCGGATTACTTCTCTTACTATGAACTCCTTTTTCAACTCGTCTGTTATCTTCGTATCTATATTTATGAGTCCGTACTTTGATTCTATCGCATCTTCATCAGATAATGATTCTGATATCGTGTATTGTTCAGGTTTTATTGAAAAGTTGCCTTTTTCTGTATGCAGTGTATAATATCCATTTTGATTAACCTCTTTCTCTATCTCATCCGGATTTGAATTTTTCAATGATTCTGATATTATATTGCTATTTTCCTTGAATTCTGGACCTAACTTTGCGAATACGGGAATAACTTTTCTGTTCAAATTCTCTGATTTTACTGCATTTATGCTCTTTATGTTTGTGAATGAAGATATTACATTTGAAAGTCTTTGAACTGAATCTACCACGTTATCGTATCTTGTACTTATTGTGGCTGATGAAAGTGGCTGTCTCAATCTTATGTTCTCTTTTTCACGAACACTCAATATATCAGTTGTTATTGACTTTGCAATCTCGAAATCCTCTTCTATGTTTTTATTGATGTATTTTGTATCTGGTTTAGGCCATTTGCTGTAGAATATACTTTCATTTTCAATTTTGTAAAGTTTATTGTATATGTACTCGGAAGTGAATGGTGCAGCTACTGAAAATGGAACTATGAACTTGTAAAGAACATAGTTGAGTAGGTTTGATAGGTACTTCAACTTCTTTGAAGAAGCATTTTCAGCCTTTTGTTTTGCAATCTTCAGATATACTCTGCTCAGATCATTCACTACGAAATCTTTCATCTCGTTAACCGCTTTGTCTATCTCGTATTTATCAAGTTCAGTGGTTATATTTTCAACCAATGTGTTTATTCTTGAAAGTATCCATTGGTCTTCTATGTCTGCTGCAGTTAAGCTTGGCTTCTTTATAGATTTCATATCAGTATTTGATAAAACTGAAAATTCTTCAGCTAGTTTCATAACGTTGTACAATATTACTATAACATTGTCGTTATCCTTCAACTCCAATATTTTTAGCTTCAAATCCTCCCATCTAGGTTTGCTCAAGCACCATAATCTATAACCATCTACAGAAACGTACTTTGGAAGATCTTTAGCTAATATAAGATTGCCAAGATGTCTGTGCATCTCCATTCCATGCTCATCATAAAGCATACCTCCTATTGTAACCTCTTTGAATGGTGTTTTGTTGTATAATGCGACAGATGTTCTTATCAGCATTGAGAACCATCCCCTCAATTGGTCTCTACTTTCAGTTATCCAATCTGCAGGGAACAATTTCTTCAGCTCATCTTCACTTAAGCTGGCTGTATGTGCTATTCCTGAATCCCACCAAACATCAAATATATCTGGAACTCTGTGCATTACTCCATCACATTTATCGCATTTGAAGGTTATTTTATCAACAGTTGGTATATGAAGATCCTTTGGCTCTTCGCTTAAATTTGCTTTCGCTTTTAGCTCGGCTGCTGAACCTATCGCAATTGTGTTATCACAATTATTGCACTTCCATATTGGTATAGGAGTCCCCCAATACCTTTGTCTTGAAATACACCAATCTGGAGAATTTTTTAAAGTATCTGCTTGCCATTCACTTGTATTCTCAGGATGCCATTTTATTTTTGAATTAGCTTCTACTGTTTTATCCTTTATCTTTTGTACATTTATGAACCACTGATCTGTAGCTTTGTATATCAATTTACTGCTACATCTCCAGCAATGTGGATAACTGTGTGTTATTGAACCCTTATACAATAAATCTCCTTTTTCCTTTAGCTTTTCAAGTATTATTTTATTCGCTTCTTCAGGTATTTTTATACCTTTGAATATACCAGCTTCTTCTGAATATGTTGCTTGATCTGTTACTGGGGAGAATATTGGTATTCCATTTTTAAATCCAACATTGAAATCCTCTGGTCCATGTCCAGGTGCTATGTGAACTAATCCTGTTCCATCACTCATTGATACAAGACTATTTTCAGGAAGCACTTTATGATACTTAGAAAATTCTTTTTGTTTTGGTACTTCCGCTTCAAATGGACTTCTATAATACACATTTGTTAATTCTGAACCATAAAATTCATTCAGTACGGTGAAACTTTGGTCTATACTTTTTGCAAATTGATCCAATCTTTCTTTTGCAACTATATACACCTCATCTCCAAATTTAGCTTCTACATATAATCCTTGTGGATTAACAGCTATAGCCATGTTTGAAGGTAACGTCCAAGGTGTTGTAGTCCATATTATCAAGTATAAATTATCAAAGAGTTTTATACTTGCATCCTTTGATTCTTTTAGATCGACTTTAAACCTAACGAATATTGATGGGTCTGAATCGTCAGCATATTCTATTTCAGGACCTTGTGCTGAAAGTACAGTTTCACAATGTGGACAATATGCCAATGCCTTCTTTCCAAGGTATACTAGTCCTTTATCGTATATACCTTTGAACATTCCCCAACCTCTTTCCATATAATCCTTTTTATATGGTATGTAGCAATGCTCAAAATCTAAAGATGAACCGTATTTGGTATATACACCTATCATCCCTTTTACTTGTTCATCAGCGAAGGATTTACATTCTTCTATGAAATTATCTATACCATAAGATTCTATATCTTCTTTGGATTTCAAATCCAATTTATGCTCTACTTTATTCTCTATAGGTAATCCATGAACATCAAATCCTGCTCTATCGTGTACGTAAAATCCGCGATATCTCTTATACCTGAGCATTATATCTTTTACTATACCTACCCATACGTGATATACACCAAGTTCTCCAGTTGCATAAGGAGGACCATCTAAAAAGTAATATTTCTTCTTATCTACAGATTCTTTCCTTATATGATCTATTGGTTTTTCTTTATCCCAATATTCGTTTACATAATTTTCTATATTGTTTAAGTCTATCATTGAAATACCTTTTTTATTTTTAAATTAAAATTAATCAAATGCAGAAAAGTTATATATTAATTTTCTAATAAAATATAAATACTATACTACTTTTAAAAATTTGATTATATGTTCGAAAATAAACCCAATCATTACAACGGGACTGAATCCTATAAATTTATCGATAAATTAGTTTTTAATAATGATAGAAATCTTATGATAATTTCTCCTTTTATAAGTGCAAGCTACTTAAAAAAACTTATTGATTTATCTAAGAAAAAGAAGATTTTTGTAGTGACCAGTGAAAAAGGAGTAAATGAGGATCAGATAAAAGGTTACCTTTCTAAGAAGTTTAGAACATTTCAATTGTTACTTTATAGCTTGATTGTCTTCATTTTTGCTTTAGCTATAAGTTTATATTTAAAACTTGCATTGCTAGAATTAATCTTTACTTATTTGGATTTGATAATACTGATTTTTCTGCTATTGGTATATTGGTTGAATAAAAATAAGAAAGCTAGGAACTATAAAAATATACAATTTAAGATTGTTAAAGAAAAGTTTATTCATGAAAAAGTTTATATCGGAGATTCCGAAGCTATAACGGGTAGTGCCAATTTCACTTATAGTGGGTTACACAAAAACCTTGAACAATTGGATATTATAAAAGATAAAGGGGAAATAGAAAAATTAAAAAAACATTTTCAAAGTATTTGGAATTCTTATTGATTTATTGAACGGTACCATAAGCGAATATTCTTGGTTCATTTTTACGTATTAACATGAATTTATCTCCAGTTTCAATTGAAATCATACGATCTAAATTTAGAGTTATTGAATCTCCTTCAAATGATTCAACAGATGCATTTGTATAAGAGAAGTTTGATGCGAATAAGTAGTTTGTATTTTGGTTTATAATCTCCTTATTTACCTCAGTTAACTTTATTTTTCCATTTATAACTTTCTTAGGTTCAAGTTTATAATTTGTGAGTGTATCTCCTTTTTTGAATTCATCAGGATCAACACCTTTTAAAGCGAGACCAACTCTTGTATTTAGTGGTGCTTCTTGTACATCCCTATCTTGGCTTTGTATAGATCTAACCACAACCTCTTTTGAATCTTTCATATACAATTTATCGTGAACTTTAACCTCCCCCTTTTTAACTATCCCTAAAACAACAGTACCTGCACCTTTAACAACAAATGATTTATCTATATCAACTCTGCATTTATCAGAATTATCGATTTCTGGAACTTTATAATCTTCTATTTTTTCTATTATATTTTCTTTATTGCATTTTTCTAAAGTTATGCCAAGCTGCTTTGATAATAAATCTATTTTTCCATAATCTAATAGGTCATCCTCAATTAGTATTATACGCTTTTGAGTAAGTGAAGCCGCTATTAAAATTTCCCCAAATAATTTATTGATTTCTTTGGGCTGTAATATGATCTGATCGGATAATATTAGAGATTCAGCTAAACCATAAAATTTATCTTCTAAATCTGTAGGGGTTATTGCGACTATAACATCCTTATTGTATATTCTGTTATAATAGGTTAAACTGTCCTCTGCACCCTTTTTACCTATGAAATCCGCTATTCCATTATTGATTGGAACTGATACAACCAAACACTTTCCATCAGAATTTTTTATATCGTCTACCATTTAATCATCCACTTATAATTTATCAAACAATTGTGACATCCTCCCACCCATAAATGGTGTGGGCTTCCAGGGTGGCTATAATTGGTTATGCCACCCGTGTAGTTCCTGCTTCATTGGCAACTGCCTCCCTTGCGGAAGGTCTTACATCGTCTCCACCGGCTTGACTTCCCGAATGCCCTTCGGTAGTTTTGACAGATTTTCTGTCAAAATTTGAACTCTTTGAGTTCAAAGATCTATTTAATATATTAACACTTGCATTTATATCTCTGTCTTTTTTCATACTGCACTTCTCACAGACGAATGTTCTCTGCGATATTGATATATTTTGAACATTTCCACAATTGCTGCAAGTCATCGTGGTATATTTTGGATTCACTGCAACCAATGCGCAACCAGCACTTTCAGCCTTGTATTGCAGAAGTTGTGTGAAGTTTCCCCAAGAACATTCTTCTATTGACCTTGCGAATTTATGGTTCTTTACCATATTTGATATTTCAAGTTCCTCATATGCGATTAATGAATATGAATTTACCAACTGGTGCGAAATCTTGTGAAGTGTGTCCTCTCTTATCTTTGATATATGTTCTGAATATCTTGCGAATCTTAATACTGCCTTCTTTCTATTTTGAGATCCTTTATCCTTTCTTGAAATACTCTGTTGAAGAACTCTTGCATGATTCCTTTGATGTTTTGTTATCTTGGCATTCTGTATTATTGTATTATCTGAAAGTGCAACGTACTGATTTATGCCCAAATCAATTCCCACTTTTGGTCTGCTGTTCGATATGAATGGTTTATTATCCTTTTCAACTGAAATTGTGATATGCCATTCCTGTGACCTTGTTTTTTTAATGGTAAGTGTCTTTACTTTTCCCTCTATTTCTCTATGATTTACAAAATTTATCCTTCCTATTTTTGAAAGATTTACCTTCTTTTTTTCAATTTTGAAAGCATTTACTTGAGGATATGTTAAAGATGATACGAATTTTTTGTATCTGGGGAAACCGACTTTTACTTTCTTTCCCTTCTTCTTTTCCTTGCACCTCATGAAAAAATGTTTGTAAGCATCTGATACTCTTTTTGAAACGTTCTGGAGAACCTGCGAGTGCAATTCTGCAAATTCGGGTTTTTCCTTCTTAATCTGTGTTAACCATACATTCATCCTGTATTCTGTTAATGTTTTTCCTGTTTCCTTATAGTATGTCTTTGATTTCTCAAGGAGAAGGTTGTAGAGTTCCTTTGCGAGGAACATCTGCCTATTTAGTGTTTCCTTCTGTTCTTTTGAAGGATACGCTCTGTATTTGTACGCAGTTTTCATGAAAACCATAAATATTACACAATTCAAATTTATATATTTTGTGATAGGTTTATATCCCACCTCTGAAGAGTGCGGGTTTTACGCCCACATTGATAAAAGCAGTTTAAGTTTATTATTTTATTTTTTATTTTATAGATTTTATGGTTACCATAACTCTATGGCTCCTTGGAAATTCATAATCTATTAATTTTTTAATAATGTGTTTTAACTCATCTTCTTTAACTTGAAAAGTTTTTTTCATAAATCCCTTTTCTAATATCTTAAATTCATTATTATATTTTTGAATTTCCACTATTCTATCTTTTTTAAAACTTTTTATCACTATCTTGTAATCAGGTTTTAACTTTATTGATTCAGATAAAATTGCTTTTTCTATACCATTAATTGATACCCATCCCATAGAAACACTTATATTTATAATTCACTATTTTTATACTAATTGATAATATGTATGAAGATTTAATTAATAGTAATAAGAATAAACATTTAAAAAAAACTTACGATTATTATATAAAATATATACTTATCGCTTTGTACTTCCTATTAACAGTAATATTTTTAACATATTTTATAGTTATGAATAATTCTTTATTCATTTTGTTATCAATTTTGTTCTTCATAGGTTTGTCCTTTCTAATATTTAAAAATGATAATTATTTATCTACAGTTTTAGGATTGTCTATGGCGCTTATATATACTGGATCAGTTATGTATTTTAAAATACCTTTTATAATTGATGCTATATTACTTGTAATTTACACTCTAATAATGATATTTCTTGAGTATAGAATAAAAATGAGGTATAAACTTATAGTTTATATAGCTTTAGCTTTACCTATACTATTATATTTAATTTATTTTGAGACCTATTCTCCTTATGTAATTAATTTGGCAATTATTGGTTATTATCTTTTAATCGTATTGGTTATAGCAGTTATTATTAGATTAAAATTTTATAATGTAGATAAAACAATTAGTGTAAAATCATCAAGAAGCTTAAGCCATTACATTTTAATTCATAAAAATTCAATTTATTTTCTTGGTATAATAATAGGTATATTAATTTTGGTGTTACCTATATACCCATTAAAACCTTTATTTGATATTAATTTAATGCCACATTCCGTTGTATCTTTTTATTTACCCCAAAATTTTTCAGGAAATAATTTTATATTAAACCTAAATTTATCTAATTTCACACAATACGGTGTATACAATTTTAGGAGTATTGGATTTTATAGCTCGACGAATATTCCTATAAATGCTTCTGTAATTAAAAATGAACATAATTTAAATGATATACAATTTGAAATAAATTCTTCAAAGTTTAAACCAGGAAAAAATGAGATGAATGTTTACTTTTTTGTACCTAATAATAAATCATATACAAAAGTTGAATCTATACCAAAATTTAATGACATTACAATTGCAAAAAATGTTAGTTTGAGTAAGATATCATCATTTTCATATAAAAATAAAACTATAAATTATACAGTTTATAATATTTCTTTTTATAATACTTCTACAAACCACACCTTTTATAATGGATATGAGTATCTTAAAATGTGTAATGCTTATTATACTAATTTTATAAGTTTTAAATTAACTAGCAACCATCATTTTAGCATATTTGAATTTAATAATAGTTCTGATTTAGATAATGCATTGTTCATGCTAAAAGGTAATTTAACTTATGATAATTACATAAAAAATTTTGAGAAAATGTCCTATGCACATTATATAAATACAAGTAATCAATCATTTTTAATTAAAGGTTGTATTAAATATTCTTTAGTTTTTGATAATAAAACTAATTTGATAACCACTATTGAACAATTTAAGTATATACCAAAAAATATGGGTATTGAAACGTATATCCCAAATTCATATTATTCTACAAATCATACATTTATAGGAGGTAGATATTCGATTCTACCTGATAGCTTAAAATATATTTATAGAACTTATAAGAAAAATATAGATGAAACGAAAAATATCTCTATTTATAATTAATAGCTTAATTTAATTTAACAAGATGTACTTACAGATATGACCTTTTATATTTGTCCCTATAAATTAGTGTAATTTTCCTTCAAGAAAATCTTTGATTGAATCGTTAAATTCTTTTGGTTTGTCGATATAACAAGCATGGCCTGCACCTTTTATAATAACTAGACGCATATTTGTTTTTACTTCCCGTATGGGTTTTGAAATAGGATCTTCACTACCCCATATTCCAAGTATATCAATACTATTCATTTTTTCATAGTCTACAGATTCTGGATTAACTGGGTCTACTACTATTAGCTTTTCTACCTTTTCTGAATAATTTTGGCTAAAATCTAATGCTATATGACCACTTGCACTAGCTCCTAAAATAGAGGTTTTTCCATTTAATTTTTCATTTATGAAATTCAATATTAATTTTTCTATTTCTGTATTCCCCATTTTCATTTTATTTACACTTTTTGGAAATCCGGGAACGTCTAAAGAATAAACATTATACCCAGAATTTGCAATTGTGTCTATTAAGCCAACATCAATCCAAGTTTGTGTACTAAAATTATATCCATGCATTAAAAAGAAATCTTTTTTTGCATTTTCTTTTTCTTTATAAAAATAGATAATTTTATTTCCTTCAAATTCAAATTCTTTCTTTTCTAAATCTGACATTTTAACACCAATTAACTAATTGACTTTTAGATTTAAAAAGTTTATGGGGCTCTATTTATATTGATGTTTTCTTAAATAAATTCTATTGACCCACTATTAATTTTAAAATATAAAATTTTGAATCAACAATTTACCCTATAAAAAGCAGTAACCCAATAATTATAAATATCACAATAAGGATTATTTCAGGTAGTATTATACCACCAAAAGCCCTAAGTCCACTTACTTCCTGCTGTCTCGCCATGGATATTATTAATATAATAAACTCCCAAATTCCAATAAGGATGCTTATCAAAGAACCAAGGAGGGGTATTGGAAATACCCAAATGAAGAATACTAACGGGAATGTGGATAGTGTAAAAGCAGTTACAGTTCTTGAAAAATTCTTGTTGAATACTCTAAATATTATCTTTGAAAATAAATGAACTATAGCAGAATTAATTATTATTCCTAAGGGAATTAATATCAATAAGTATACAACTCCAAATATAAAACCTAATATGGAACCTAATAATGGTAGTATTAGAAATCCTGTAAATTTTTGTATCATTGTGCTTATGTAACTAGCAAACGCAAAACCCATTAAAGCGTAAAGTAATGCGGTTATAATTGCTGGTATGATTGTAGCTTTGTAATAAAAAATTATCGCGTCCCCAACACAATAATGTCCATTAAAAGATTCTGGATTAAATATAAATGAAAAAGCAGCTTTTGTTGATTCTATCAAAGATAGCTCATTTAATTTTTGAGACATTTTATCATAGTTGATTAGCAATAAAGATATTTAATAAAGGGATAAATAAAAAATCAAAAGAAAAAATTAAGGATAATTCCTATTCATTGTTCTTGGGAATGGAATTGCATCTCTTATATGATCTAGATTTAGCATCCATTTTATTACTCTCTCCATACCCATTCCAAATCCTGAATGTGGTACTGAACCGTATCTTGCCAAATCTATGTACCATTTATAATTGTCTAGATTGAATTTTACTCCTTTTGCTTTTTCAACATCGTGGAACCTCTCCATTAGTTCATCGTATTTATAAATTCTTTGACTTCCTCCTATTATTTCACCATGTCCGTGCGGTGCTTGTAAATCTGCGCATAAAACAGTTCTGT
>JAKACK010000004.1 GCA_021821445.1 Microcaldota archaeon
TATTGAATGAGTAATTAACCCTATCGCTGATCTCTTTCACCATCTCTTTTATCGCTTTATCGTGCTCTACTTTATTATTTATCGCTTCGGCAATTGCGTATTGTGCTGGTGTATTTACGCTTAATCTCACAAGTGCATAATTTCTTAATTTACTCTTTATCATGTTTGAGAATTTATCATTCTCTGGTATTATCATAAAACCTATTCTAAAACCAGTTGCATCGTATACTTTAGATGCTCCATTTAATACCATGTGAGGCATACCTTTTGCTATTTGACTTATACTTGTAAACTTTGCACCGTTATATATTATCTCGTCATATATTTCATCGCTTATTAAAAATAAGTTGAATTCATTCGCTATATCAGTTATATCCTCCAATATTTTTCTACTGAGAACTGTTCCTGTTGGATTATTCGGATTTGTTATTAGCATGTACTTTATTTTTTTAAGTTTATTCTTTGGCATACTTTTCAATGCTTTTCTCATAGACTCTGGATTGATTCCCCAATTCAATTTATGTTCATAACTTCTTATAATTGGTTTTCCACCGTACATTTGAAGCAATGGCATATACTGTGGATAATATGGTTTAAATAGCATAGCATTATCTCCATTGTTTATGAGTGAACTGTTGATAAAGGATAATGCCTCCGATACTCCTTGTGTAACTATAACATCGTTTGATGTAAAGTTCACCTTATAATTTCTTTTATATCTATTTGAAACAGCCTCTTTAAGCTCTTTTAACCCTGTTGAATCGGAATAAGTTGTTTTATACTCTTTTAATGCTTTTATATAAGCGTCTATAATGTACTTTGGTGTTTTTATATACTGAGGCGGGTCACCTTTGTTCAACCTTATAACCTCTGCACCTTTCTTCTGAATCTGATTTGATAATGTATCCTCCTCCTCTATAGCATTATAAGCGTATTTACTTCTTTTAGATAATATATTATCCATAAAATCACTTTTCTTCAGTGTGCATTTTTTTAATTATAAATTCCCCATTAGATCCGTCTATTTTTATTTCTGATTCGTCAATTACTAATTTCTTTTTAAATAATGGAGCATCTAAAACGAATGATTCGGCTTCACCTCCTTCAAATGCAAGATGTATTTTATATTTTTGATTTATTTTCATTAATTTTTCTATAATATCTGAATCTATACGTTTACCCAATAATGAACTATCCATTCCTTCTGCAGATACTTTTGTTATTATTGCATTAAAGCTATTTGAGAGCTCTTTTAATTCTGATAAAGGATCAATACCCCACAATGGTGAATAATCCTTAATATTAAATTTTTTACAGATATCATCTACCCTTTTCTTCTGATACTCGCTCGCTATTGCTCCAGTTATTATAGTATCTATATTATTATCTTTGATAACATTTTCTAAATCTGATAGCTCAAGCTCCTTTTCACCTTTTGTAATTGACATAATCTGCTTTATGCCTAAAGCATCAGCTTGCATTTTAGTAAATTCTATATTTGGTTTGTGAAACATGTAGCTGTAATCATTTTCAGGTTCCATTGTTATCAATAAATCTGTTTTTATACCTTCAGAATAAGCCTTATGTAAAGCTAATGTTGAATCTTTTCCACCACTGAATAAACATGCTACTGTCATATATACACACTAATTTATAGTAATAAATAACTTTAAATTTATCTAATTTACCTTTAATTTATTGAACAATAAAAATTTATGTATGACAAAACCTTTAAATATAAATTATGATTTATAATAATTAATGTCCAACTTAAATTCGAAAATTAAGGCTGTTTTTAACAAACTTAAGGAGACTTATAGTAATAATATCATTTTGAAATATGATACACGTACAAAAAAGAATAGGGTTTATGAGTTTATAAGATTAAATAGAAGCAAAAGCAATAATAAAAATTTAAAGTATAAATATATAGGGTATATAACGGATGATGGATTTTTTATACCTATAAAAACTAATTTTATTGATAAAAGAGATATAGAACTCAATCAATTCAAAAAGATCAATGAATTAGAAGAAGAATTAAAAAATTATGAATATGAGAAGAAAGAGGAAAAAGTAAAAGTCTCCAAGTATGATGCCCAAATTTTAACCGCATTATCTATGAATGCAAGATTACCCTATTCCAAAGTTGGAAAGTTAGTTGGTTTAGAAAGGACTGCATCAACATATCAAGTAGAAAAGGTAATTAAAAAATATAATGTAAAGCCTGTTTTAGAGTGGTATACAAAATCTATAGGATTTTTTCATTATATCATATTTGTAAAATTCTTAGATAAAACCTCAATTAATACTAAAAAATTAACTGAAGAATTAAAATCTTATCCTGAAATACAGCTGGCAGCGATGACGGTTGGAAAATATGATATGTTTCTTTATGTACGTTCTTTGGGTATAGGTGATTCCGATTCAATAATATCTAATGCGTATTTATTCTTAGACAAATATAAAGCAAAAGTTATTATATCAGAATTTGATTTAGAGTTTGGTTTTATACCAATAAGAGATGAATTCTTTGGGAAATTAAAAAGTAGTGTTTGGGTAAAAGATAAAAATCATCCTAGACCAGATTCAAATCAATTTACCCCTAATGAATTTGAATTTTTAAGAGAGTTAAATAAAAATCCCACAGAAAACTTTGTAAGTATTGATAAAAAGTTAGGTTTTGATCTAGGTACATCTAGATTCTTGTATAGTAAACTTTTGAAAAGGGGTATAATACGCAGACCAACAATTAGTATTTTGAATAATAATATAAAGCAGATTGCAATTATATCTGCGAAATTATATGATATAGAATCATTTAAGAATAATCGAAAAATTTTACTTTATAATATTTTAGAAAAAGATGAGAGTATTGATAAATATTCATTTATAGGAGATTATTATACAGAAAGAGCAGAATTATTTGTAAAACCTTTGATAAAAGATGAAAATTTAGATGAAGTTTTGTTAAAATTTAAAGAAATTTATAAAGAAACAAAATTTGAGGTTCTTTTGGTAATAGATGTTCTTTTTGGTGAATTCATATTCAGAAGATTTGATAACGTATATTCAGAACCTTATATAACATTGGTAGAAAATTATAATTTAAAATCAGAGAAAAAAATAGATTATTTTAATTTATAATTGATTTAACTACCTGCTCCTATTCCTCCCTTCATTATATCACCAATATAAATTAGTTAGATATATTTATAAATTATATTGTAAATTCTTTGTATTAATTTATATTTTATAATTTACAGATTAGAAAAGATTTAAATAAGGATTATAACTTTATAATATTATGGCATTTTTAGATTCAAAAATTCAAAAGGCGTTAAACGAACTTAAAGATAATTATAGCAAAAATTTGATAACAAAATTAGATCAAAAAACAGGAAATTTTAAAGTTTATGAATTTATAAAATCAAATACCATTGATAAAAAAGAAAATTTCTTATATAGGTATATTGGATTCATAAAACAGGATGGGTTTTTTATACCTATAAAGGATAATGATTCAATAAATATAAATGATCAATTAAATCAATTTAAAAGAATTAATGATTTAGATAAAGAATTAGGGTATTATAATTTTGAAGAAAAGAATAACGAAGTAGGAGTTTCAGGATATGAAGAAAAAATTTTAACCGCATTATCTATGAATTCAAGACTTTCGTATTCTAAGATAGGAAAATTACTTAAATTAAAAAGGACAGCCTCTGTCTATCAGATAGAAAAGGTAATTAAAAAATATAATGTAAAGCCTGTTTTAGAAATGTATACAAAATCTATAGGATTTTTTCATTATATCATATTTGTAAAATTTTTAGGTAAATTCCCTGATAATATTGAAAAGTTAACTAAAGAATTAAAATCTTATCCTGAAATACAGCTGGCAGCGATGACGGTTGGAAAATATGATATGTTTCTTTATGTACGTTCTTTAGGTATAGAAGATAAAGATTCAATAATATCTAATGCATATTTGTTTTTAAAAGGCTATAAAATAAAAGTAGTTATATCTGAATTTGATCAAGCATTTGGTTTTATACCGATAAGAGATGAATTCTTTGAGAAATTAAAAATTAGAGTTTGGGTAAAAGATAAAAATCATCCTAGACCAGATTCAAATCAATTTACTCCTAATGAATTTGAATTTTTAAGAGAGTTAAATAAAAATCCCACAGAAAACTTTGTAAGTATTGATAAAAAGTTAGGTTTTGATCTAGGTACATCTAGATTCTTGTATAGTAAACTTTTGAAAAGAAATATAATAGATAGATCAACGATTAGTATTCTAAATAGTAATATAAAGCAGATTGCAATTATATCCGCGAAATTATATGATTTTGGTTTAATCGGTAAAAATAAGAAAATTTTACTTTATAATATTTTAGAAAAATATGGACTTATTGATAAATATTCATTTTTTGGAGATTATTATACAGATAGATCCGAATTATTTGTAAAACCTTTAATAGGAGATGAAAATTTAGATGAAGTTTTATTAAAACTTAAAGAAATTTATAAAGAAACAAAATTTGATATTCTCATAGTGACTGGTGTTCTTTTTGGAGAATTTGTATTCAGAAGATTTGATAATACCTACTCAGAACCATATAGGGTATTGGTAGAAGAATACAATATAAAACCAGAGAAAAAAATAGATTATTTTAATTTATAAATTACTTTATTTTTTATTCTGCTTTGATGTACTTGATATGCAGATATCATTTAGAACACAGTTATTGCATATTTTCTTTCTAGATTGACAAACGTCTCTTCCTAATGCGATAAACAAATGAGATACATTATTCCAATCCTTTTTTGGTGTTAAATCCATCATAATTTTTTCAATTTTTACAGGATTTTTTGTATTAACTATTCCCAATCTATTCGATACAACTATACAATGTGTATCTATTGCTATACCCATATTTATTTTAAATCCTTCAGATAAAACAACATTCGCCACTTTTCTACCTACGCCTGGAAGTTCCATCAAATCTTCTATATTATTTGGAACTTTTGAATTAAATTTATTAACTAAAATACTAGCAGCGCCTATTATTCTTTTTGATTTCTCCCTATATAGACCAAGTGATTTTAGGTAGGGATATAAATCTTTTTCTTTTATATTTAAATAATCTTCAGGACTTTTAAATTTCTTAAACAATTTTGATGTTGCAATATTTACAGATAAATCTTTTGTCTTTGCAGATAGGATTACGGCTATTAGTAATTCCCAATTATTTGAATATTTTAATTGAGTGTGCATCTGATCTGGGTATCGCTTTTTTAATCTCTTTATTATTATTTTTATAAACTCTTTACGGTGAGGATTCATGGTATCATGATTATGATATAAAGGATAATATAATTATATTTTCGGTATTGTTTATTTTATGACTAATAGATAGCAAGTTTTTATTGATTTTTATTTAAATTATATTAGATGTATTTATGGACGATTTTAATAAAGAAGAAAAAATAAAAGATATAATGCATAGAAAAGAGGATCACATTAACATATGCTTAGATAAACCAGTACAAGCAAAAAAGGTAAAAACTCTTTTTGAACAGGTTCATTTTATAAACAATTCACTTCCTGAGATAGATTTTGATGATATAGACACTAGTGTAAAGTTTTTAGGACATAAATTTAGTGCACCTTTTATGGTTGGGGCTATGACAGGTGGTGCTGAACTCGCTAAAAAAATAAATGAGAATATAGGCATTGCGGTTGAAGAGTTAGGTCTAGGAATGGCTTTAGGAAGTCAGAGAGCTGCTTTATATGATAAAAAGATAGAGGATACCTATTCAATATCCAGAAAAGTTGCACCTACTGCTTTTATAGGTGCAAATATAGGTGGTGCGCAGATATCTGCAGGATTTAAGATTGAAGATGCAAAAAAGTTAGTTGATATGATTGATGCTGATGCATTATACACTCATTTAAATCCAACTCAAGAATTAGTTCAACCAGAAGGTGAACCAAAATATAATGGAGTTCTAAATGGTATAAAGAATCTTGTTGAAAATATGGAAGTACCTATAATACCAAAGGAAGTTGGATTTGGAATATCAGGTGGAGTTGCTAAAAAGCTTGAAAATGTTGGAGTAAAAGCTGTTGAAGTTGCAGGTATGGGTGGAACCAGTTATTCTGCTGTTGAATATTATAGAGCAAAGGATTTCAAAATCAATAATAAAGAGGATTTAGGTTTAATGCTATGGGATTGGGGTATACCAACAGCTGCATCACTACTTATGATAAAAAATAATGTCAATATTCCTGTTGTATCTTCAGGTGGATTGAGAAATGGTATGGATATTGCAAAATCTATAGCTATGGGTGCATCTTTAACTGCTATGGCGTGGCCCGTATTAAGACCTGCTTCTGAATCGAGTGATGCTGTAAAAGCTTTCTTAGAAACAAAGATTTATGAATTAAAATCTGTGATGTTCCTTTTAGGAGTTAAAAATATTGATGAACTTAAAAAGGTAAAATATATTGTAGAGCCAAAACTTTCTCAGTGGTTGATGTGATTTTATGGAAGTATTAGATAAAAAGAAGGTTAGTTTGGTTGTTGAAAAATTGGAAAAAAGTTATCCTAATATGGGATACTATCTTAATTTTAAAACACCTATAGACTTGCTCGTAGCTGCTATATTATCACCTCAAACAAGGGATGTTACTGTGAATAAGGTAACACCTGACCTTTTTAAAAAATATAAAACAGCAAAAGATTATGCAACTGCAAATCCTGATGAATTGTTTCAATATATTAAGAGTATTGCATTCGCTAAAACAAAAATGAATAATATAATTGAGAGTTGTAAACTAATAGATAAACAGTATAAAGGAAAAGTTCCAGATAAAAAGGATGAACTAATGAAACTTCCAGGTATTGGTGAAAAAACTGCTGTAACTATTCTCATAAATGCTTATGGCATAGTTGAGGGTATACCTGTAGATACTTGGGTTATAAAATTATCAAATAGAATAGGTCTAGCAGATTCAACAAACCCTAATAAAATAGAAAAGGAGTTGGAGCAGGAGATTGACAAGAAGTATTGGCATAATTTTGCTTATATATTAAAAGAGCATGGAAAAGAGATATGTGGAAAGGTTCCTTTTTGCAGCAAATGCGTTCTTAATGAGATCTGCTTAAAGAACAATGTTGAAAAGAGCAAATGATTATTTTATTATTTCCTGTATAAACGAGGGATAGGTGTTTCTTATACCCTTTACTTTATTTATTTCTTGTATTTTGTCTTTTATCTCATCACTATTTGTGATAATCATAATTAATGCGGAATGATCTCCAGATGTTCTATAAACCTCTTTTACAAAATCTAATTTTGATACTGAATCCAAGGCATTTATATATTCTTCAGGCATTATGTCTAATCCAACTATAGCTTCTGATAAATCTATTTTGTGTAGTCTTGCTCTTATAGAATAATTTTTTATAATTCCTTCTTGCTCTAATTTTATTAATCTATTTCTTATAGTACCCCTACTAACATTTAGCATTTTTGCTATCTCATCATTTGATAGGGAAGCATTATCGTATAATGCATTTATGATATTTTTATCAATTTTATTAAACATTTTATCAATTTATATGTTAATAATGATAAATTATTTATATCTTTAGTTCAATAATATTAATTGAGTGATAAAATGGGAGTTGAAATAGGACAAACAATGCAAAATGAAAAAGCAAAAGTTTACTATCCAAAGGAGGATAAAATAGAGGATATAGAATTACCAGTAAAAGGTAAATGGAACATAATGACCTTCTATCCAGGAGATTTCACATTCGTATGCGCTACAGATGTGGAGGAACTTCAGAAAAAATACGATGATTTCAAAGCAAAAGATGCTGAAGTATTCGCAATAAGTGCAGATAGTATATTCTCACATAGAGAATGGTCAAAAACATCACCTAGAGTATCAAAGAGTGAGATACCATTAGTAGAGGACTTCAAGAAAAGCATTATAACAGATTATGGTTTCTTGAATTCAGAAACAGGTGCTGCAAGAAGAGGATTAGCTATTGTTGATCCGGATGGAGTACTTCAGTATTATGCAGTATTCAATGACAACTTAGGAAAAGATGTTGAACATATATACAACTCTTTCGAAGGATTGAAATACTTACATGATACACCAAATAAGGAAGGGCATATGTGTGCTTTACCGGCAGATTGGAGAAGTGGAAAAGAACCACTAGATATTGATTTGGTAAAGGATATCGGAAAACTTTGATTTTCTAATTTTTAAATTTTAATTTTATTTTTTAATATATAGCTATTTTTAAATTTAGAAAAAAGAGAAATAATTTATATTTATATCAGCTAATTTTTATTATTACAAATTGGGGTTGTACGCTAACCTGGCAGACTGCTAGCTTAGGGAGCTAGTAATCCGAGTTCAAATCTCGGCAACCCCATTTTTTGAAAAATTTTATTACTCATATAAATAGATATTAGATATAAAACCTAAATTTGCGGTTTTGAAACGTTATTTTATTAATACTTACGTAGAAGTTCTTTTGAATTTTTTATAGGGTTATGATAATAATCGTTTAGAGGTAATTTTGTTAAGGAATCCTTTAATTTATTTGCCATATGCTTAATTTTATTATCGTTTTGATAATTATTTTTAACCCTATTTTTGTTTTTGCTTTTTTCGTTTGTTTCATTTATGGTTAGTACAATTGAAAACCTGTTAAGATAATTTAACTGTTGCTTACTTAATCCCTTATTAGTTAATAATGGCATTACAAAAATTAATTTAAAATTATTGTACTCTTTGGAAAATTCTTTCATTCTCTTTATGTAGTACCAATCAAATTTAGTATGAGTTTCTATTATAACCTGTTTATCAAATCCTTTTTCTTTATAATAAGCATCTAATACAAAGTCAGGTTTATATTTAGAATTTATTCCTAATTTATGTAATTGGAATTGATATTCTTTAGGCTCATATCTATAATCTATTCCTAATTCTTCTAATGCTCTAGAAACAGCTTTTTCTCTCCAACCTTTTAGATCATCTTTCTTATGATTAATCTCAGAAGAATCGAACTTGACTTCTATCAATTCAGCTTCATTCTGATTTTTAAAAGTTTGCATATTTATTTTTTATTTAAAAATTTAAAAAGGTTTGTATTATTTTATTTAAATTACATGAATAACGGTTTAAGAAAATAAAACTAATAGAACCTATTATTAATTTTTAATACAAATAAATGATTATGAATGAAATTAGTATATCAAATTTATCTAAATTTTTTGGAACTTTAAAAGCTTTAGATGGCATTAGCATTGATTTTAAAAGTGGTATGCATATAATATTAGGTCCGAATGGGGCTGGAAAAAGTACGTTTTTGAAATGCATAGACGGACATTATAAACCAGATAATGGAACTATAAAAATAAATGGAAGAGACCCCTATACAGATGATTCAATAAAAGATAAGATGTCAATATTATCCGATAATTATTCTTTATACGATGAATTAACAGTTAAAGATAATTTAAAGTTTTTTGGTAAATTTTATAAATTGAGTGATAAAGAGATAATTGATAAGGCTACCCGTATATTAAAAGAATTAAATGCTGATATGTATATAAATTCAAAAGTTTATACCTTAAGTAGAGGAACAAAGC
Organism: Microcaldota archaeon; assembly: GCA_021821445.1. Taxonomy (GTDB): domain Archaea; phylum Micrarchaeota; class Micrarchaeia; order Micrarchaeales; family Micrarchaeaceae; genus Mancarchaeum. The sequence continues at coordinate 9,688 of JAKACK010000004.1, forward strand.
AAAAGATAGCATTTTGTAGAGCTCTTTTGAATGATCCTGATATATTGCTTTTGGATGAGCCTACTGCTTTTTTGGATTCAAGATCTTCACAGATGATAAGAGAAGTCATACAGGATTATTCAAAGAAGGATAAGATAGTAATATTTGTAACACAAAAATTAGATGAAATAAGTAGGTTCAATAGTGAACTTATAATATTAAGAGCAGGTACAATTAGTGATGTTACAACTACTGGTGAAATATATAAAACTATATTGAAGGATTCTTTTATAAATATACGTTTGGCAGAACCTTTCAATCCAAAAAAAGTTAAACAGATACCTAATTTTTACTCAGCAAATGACGAGGATCCAAATTTTATAAAGATAAGAGTTAATAATTATAAAGATATAAATAAAACTATAGAATTTCTTATTGATAATGGAGCTTATATAATAGGAGTTGATTATATAGAGCCGCTTATTGAAAAATTATCTTTTGGTTAATTGGTAAGAAAAATGAATGATATATCAAAACAGGTATTATGGTTTATAGACAATAACAAAATTATAGATACACTCGATTTGATAAAGAAAAACGAATTTCCAGAAACGAATATGGATGAACTTAATTTATATTATGTAAGATACATAAAACCTATGCTTTTAGAACTAAATGGGTTGATGTTTTACGATGATATAAAGATTGCTGTTGAATCAGGATATAATGATATAACTCATGGAAATCTAAGATCTGGAGAAGAGAGCAATAGATTTATAATTGAAAGGGGCTGCCTCTCTATTTTTATAAAAGGAACCACTTTGAAGTATAAAGAAGCACTTGATAATATGGATTGGCATCATCTAGTAGATGATGGAAATATAATAAGGAGTTTTGGAGAAGCTATTAATAAGATTAGAAAGGTTGATAACAAAATTAATTTTATTAATGGAAAAACAATATTTCTTTGTGGAAAAGCGGTTTGTGATAAACATGATAAATACATGCATTATTCAATGCCAATAAAAACATTGACAAATAAAAGTTTAAGATGCTACTGTGGAAAGGAGGCTGAGTATTTTGTACTCCCTATGCCAAAAGTAAATGCTTTAATAGGGCTATCATGCTATATAGCAAATGTAAATTCAATGCCATTGAATAAGGTTTATTCTAATGTTTCTAGAATAATACATCCATATGGATTTTCGGATTTTGATGTGAATAATGGAATGCTGCTATGGTTAAAGGATTTGAAATTAATTTTAAGTGTTATAATTTCAATGAAAGATAGCACTAATCTATAATACCTGCTTCACTTAACATTGCTGATGCTGCTGTAATAACTGGTATTTCTCCTTTTAATTCATTTATTATAGGTAATGTTGGTAATATAGTGCATGCTATGTATATACAATCCGCATCTGACATTTGAGCTACTTTATTTGAATTTAGAATCATATCTCTTGGTGTTGAAGCTATTGCTGGTCCTCCTGTTCTACCTAACGCAACTGATCCTATAACTTTAAATCCAAAATTTCTAAGCCACTTTATCTCATAATCATGTCTATATTGATTGTAAGGTGAGATAAGAAAAATGTTTTTTGCATTATGCTTATGCAATTGATTGATTATAGATTCTGTAGATATATAAACTTCATTATTCTTAAAAGAGCTTTTTATTGTATCCCAACCTTTTTTATCAAATGCAGAATAAGATCTTGCATAAAGTATCTTGCTTGGCTCTTTTATAACACTATTTATTGAGGATAAATCGGATTTAGTTTTCATTAATTCATTCTTTGATTCTCCGTGACCTGGTATATAATCCATATAAAAAGTTTTCAAATTAAATTCAGGGCTTAAAAAATCTTTAAGGTCTTTAGTTAAAGTAGTATTTTCTGAGGATATTATCAATTTAACTTGCTGGACTTCCAATTTATTACCTACAGAAATTTTTAGTATCCTTTATATTTCTCTGAAATTCGGGTTTTGATTGTTTATCTATTATATCTTTAATAAAATTTTTTATTAACCCTTTTTCTATAGAATTGAATAGGTAAATTTTATAAGTGTTTTTATCTTTTGATACCGCTATGGTTACTTCATTATCTGATATCCCTTTTACATCAAATAATATTAGATTTTTTTCAGTATCGGTTTTATAAAATTTTAAAATATACTTTTTATTATTTATATTAATTTTAACTAGGTTATCAGAATTATTTTTCAAATTTACCATAATGTTATAAAATTTTTGATTTATTTTTATATTATCTGATTTATCTTTACTTTTATCCATAATCTTACCTATATAATTATCTTGGATAATAAATATTTATTGATTTTATATTTTAAATAAATATTAGAATAAATTTTTATTAAAAATACTATTTAGTATCAAATTTCAATAATAAATAGAAGTAGTGTGAATCTATAAATCACAAATCTTCTTCTCCAAATGCCATTATGAGCAATATAAAACCTACAAATGTAAAGAAAAATGATATCCAACTACTTAATTGGTGGGGTCCTATATTTGAATTTATTGTGGGAAACATATTATAATCTAAAAAGGTTGGTATAGATATAATTAAGAATATTATACCTGTATACATAAGGTATTTTGAACTTTTTTTCATTTTTTTAAATCTATCTTTTGCTGCTTCCATCATATTAAAGCACCTATGAGTACAATAAATGTAAATAAGTATAATATTATAGGAGTTATTATAGTTCTTTTTGATATCTTTCCTTTTACAGATTTATTATGTATTAATGATATTGTTAATAGTAAAATAGATAAAATTATTAGTACTAAAGCCGCTATTAAAAGGTTTTGTTCATATACTCCAAAATTTCCAAATACAGGTGAAATCATTTTATAAGGCTGTTCATGATACATTTTGCCTACAGGTTTTATAAGTACCGCATATAGGATAAAGGGTATACTCCCAATCCAATAGATAATCATTGAATAATAATATAGTTGTAAAGATTTTTTGTCCATTTTTACACCCTTTCCTTTATGGTTTGTCTCATTATTATGAATATGATGGCAGCGAACATGAATAGGTTTATCACCAAAGTAATTGCCCACGCACTCTCATTTTTAATTGGATTTCTTAGCATGAAATACCACATGATAGGATCTATCACGATTAGTTGTAAAATACCAATTAAGTAAATTATATTTTTATCTTCCATCTGATTCACTATCTCTTTTTGCAAATCTCATTGCATAAAGTGGAATAAATACCACTAAGGTTAATGACCACCATAAATATTCAGTTAAAAGTCTTGTTTGAGAAAGACCCGGTTGTGAATAACCCCAAATAGTCATAATCACTATTCCTAATATAAGGTAAATTCCGAAAGCTGTAATCCACGGTCTTTCCAATGCTCCTTTTTTATGATACCTATCTATAAAAGGTAATATGAATAGGAATATAACTATTCCGATTATTAATGGAACCCCTCCAGTACTCAAGCCATAACCTGCAACATCCATCAATTTATATAATGGTGTTATATACCAATCTGGAACAGGGAATGTACCGTATGCTAAAGATCCATATCCTAAGGTTAAATTCTGAGGGAATACCGCAGAAAGTATTATTATTATACCTACAAGTATTATTCCAGAAAATGCTGCGTATAATATATTCGTTGGGAACCATGGAATCATTTTCCCTTTTTTTACTTTATCATCATTAGCTAAACCTGATTTTTCGAATAGCATAAAGTGTATAGCGAATATAACAAGCATAAGTGTGGATAAAACGGCCACGTGCAGTGCTAGTACATGAGAAAATATCGCTGTTGTTGTATAATTTCCAACTAATATTGATTCTAGCCAATTAATAAATGAACCTGGTAAGATTCTACCTATTATGCTTCTTTGCATGAATAACATTCCAATATGCATTGCTGCCATTGCTATTGTTGTATTAGCTAACATATAACCTAAAATAGCAGTTAATATTACAATAATGAATAGCACAACTCCAAGCATCCACTGTATCCATCTCCATTTACCTCTGTATGATCCTACGAACCATTGTCTCATCATATGAAAATAAACAAGACCTATCATCGCATATGCCATATATAAATGAGAAGTTAGTATAATACTTCCAAAGGGAACATCTGCAATTATATACTGTGTAGCCCTATAGGGATCAACTTGACTATAATAAAAAAATAAGATTATTCCAGATAAAATTTGGTAGATTAATGCTGTTGCAACCCATGCTCCTGTCCATTCGGTTATTTTATAACCTTTTTCGGTAACAGGTTTAAAACCTACAACAAAACTACCTTTTGGTAAATCTTCATCAGATTTCATTAATTTGGTAATGTCATAATCATTCTTTTCATATTCGTTATCTTCCATTGATAATTACCTTTTTATGAAATTCTGTTGAAATTACCTTTCCAAGGTCCACTATTACTCACTACAACTGTTTTATATAGTATAATTGAATTATTAGATGAATCAACATCAAAATCAGCAGGAGAACCCGATTTTATATTGGAAGCGTTATCTCCATATGTATAGATTTTAGGTGATGGAAATCTTGAAGAGGTACGTATTGGAGTTCCTCCGGTTAGATTTTCTTTTTTTACTTCAGGTCCATAAGTTTCCCCACCAGGATATTGTAAATGTGTTCTTATAACCGCATTTTTACTATTTATACCATAAGCAAAGATATTGCTGTTTAAGAATGCTTCTTTATTAGAAATTGGTGAATTATTAGTAGCTAACATTATTTGGGGTAATGAATGATTTGCAGGGCTTGATGCTGCTCCATTATTATAAAGATTGCTACCTCCCCAAACGGGATTATATTGACTTCCGTGACATTTGCAATAAACTAATCCGAATTTAGGCCATTCAAATATACCCTTACCGTCTTTTTTATATCCAACTAATTCTGCTTCAAATGGTATGCTATTTCCTGGATGGTAATCTAAAAATGGGGGTACGCAACCTAAATGTTGACATATACCGCTCAATGCGATTATGGATATATCATTATAGGGATCATATATAATTCCATCCATTGGGGCATCTTTAGATGGGGGGATTGGTGAAAATCCAGTTGTAGGAATTATAGCATCTTTAGGTGTTGTAATTTTTACACCTTTTATTGCGATCAAAAGTGTAGGTTCATTTTGAAGTGGGTAATCAAATACAAGTATATTAGCTTGAGTGGCATCAGATGATACCGCGTATTGTTCAATATCTCCAACGGTTATAGGATTCCCTTCAGGATCTTCTAATATTGCTAATGGATAATTGCTCATCACTGGTATACCTCTATCACTTGGTAAAGTATATCTGCCAAAAGAAGCTCCGCCAGCAAGCAAAGCCGCTATGGATAAACTTGCACCTTTGAGAAAAGCTCGCTTTTTTGGTTCTGGTATTGAACTGTCATCTTTATCCATAATAGTCATTATTTTTTTATTGGAAATACTTAAATAATTTTGTAAAAAGGGTCTATTTTTATAAATATCTTAAATTAAATTTTATTTAGAAATGCTTAAATAATTTTCAATAAATATAGTAATGTGATAATCAATGATTGATGCAACTACAGACTGGATAATAATTATCGTTGTTGCTTTGGTTATATTTGGAGGTTCTAAAAAGATACCAGAATTGGCTAGAAGTATTGGTAGAGCTACGGGTGAATACAAAAAAGGGCAGCTTGAAATTGAAAATGAATTAAAAGGAGGGACTGCTTCAACAATGAAAGTTGACGGACAAACAGTAAAACCTGAAGGGCAAATTGATTATATGAAAATTGCTCAAGACCTAAATATTGATATCAATAACAAAACAATTGATCAAATTATAAAGGAGATAAATGAGAAACTAGGAAAAGTTTAAAAATATAAAGACAAGTTACCATGGAAAATGAGTTAATTCAATATTTTACTAAATATTCTGATGAAATACGGTATAGGCTAATACGAATTTTAATAGTATTTGCTATTCTATTTGTTTTGTTCACTATTTTTAGAATTGAAGATGTTACCATTTTGGGACATCAATTTTTATTTATATACCCTGACCCTTATAGTAATATAGGTGCTCAAGTATTATCAGTTTTGGAAACGCATATTTTACCACCAAATACCCAGCTGCTAATAATAAAGCCTATAGATGGAATAATGGCTGACTTTTATACCTGTATGGCTTTATCGATTATAATGTCCATGCCGTTTATAATTTATCAAATTTCAAAATTTATAACACCAGCATTGAAAAAAAGTGAGATAACACTTTTAAAATCTATAATAATCCCCGCATCGTTATTATTTTTTGCAGGTGTATTCATGGGTTTATATTTTGTAGCTCCTGAATTATTTAGAATATTTACAGCTTTTGACATAGGGCTCGGCGCAGCAACTACCCTAAGTATATCTAGTTTCATTTCTTTCTTATTTATGTACATAATAGCGTTTGGGCTTTCATTTGAAATTCCTATATTTATGGTTTATCTTAGTAAATTTGGTATAGTCAGATCAAGTACTTGGCGCGAAAGTTGGAGATATGCCGTAATAGGATCACTTTTTTATGGTATGATATTTTCACCAGGTGTTACTGGATTTACAATGATAGTAATTGCAATTCCTATGATAATTCTTTATTTTTGTGGTGTTTATTTTTCAAAAAGGGTGGAAAAATCTAATATCGATTAAATTTCTTTTGTACCTTTATTTCAATTTATTCGCTTTCTTTTTCTTCATTATTTAATTTGTCATAGGTATTTTTTAGCAGTTCAAATTCATCTTTATGTAATATTTCATTTTTGAAATATGGATTTGCCAATACAAATTTTATTATCTCTTTTCTCTCTTCCGAATTTAATGCTGTATTATATATTATATTTGATGGATCTTCGTCATTTATTGAAAAACTGGCATCTATTACCCAATCATCCATCTGTTTACTGTAAGCCATTAACATAGAGATACTATCAACAGCTAAAATAAATTTTTTTAAATTATCTATTTTTTCTAATTGCTTTGGATCAGTTATATTTTCACTCTCTTCAATATAAGAGTCATAAGTTTCATGTATCTTTTTCTGATCTTCTATTAAGTGGTTTATCATAAATAGATATTTTTCATTTTCATCAGATTTATCTGAATCCACTACTAATTTACCTTTAAAATCTACCCTTTTGTTTTTTATTTCATTTTCAAGTATTAGCATTGCCCTATTTACTAACTCATCTTTTAATTTTGTTAATATGTCCTGTGCCATAATCCATGCAGGAATCTTATCTGTTTCTTCTTTCATTAATAGCACCACGTTTATTATAGAAATTGAAATTATAAAATATATATGTGATTATTCCAACTTTGACTCTTAATAAAAGATTGTTAAATTATAAGGTTTAAATAGTTTTAATTTAAAATATATTTGTGATATATATGAAAGATAGCTTTGGAAGAAAAATATACGAAACGGATGAGGAGATTTTTAATAAAAGCCATACTGCACTTATTGTTTGGGATGTACAGAATATGTTAGTGAATTCAATATTTAACAAAGAGGAATTTTTAAAAAATACAAATTCATTAATAGAGAAAGCTAGAAAAGTTGGGATACCAATTATTTATACAAGAATAACACCATTGCCTGAAAGATTCCAATCTAAACCTTCTTTATCATCAAATAGAAAATTTGACAATGTACCTGCAGATGCGTTTGAATTAGCAGTAAAACCTGCAGAAGATGAAACAGTTATACGTAAGAATACTGCAAGTTTATTTATAGGAACAAATATTGAGATGATGCTTAGAAATGCAGGAATAGAATCATTGATATTTACAGGTATTGCAACTGAATATGGTGTTGAATCAAGTGCAAGAGAAGCTTTAAATAGAGGTTTCTATGTTGTAGTAGCAAAAGATGCTGTTTCTTCACAGGATAAAGAATCTCATGAAAGATCTCTTTTGAATATGCAGAGATTAATAAAAGAATTATCTTCAGCACAAATAGGGGATATATTAGAAAAATAAAAAGTTATAATTTTTTAAGTTATCCTATTATTTTGCATTTTTTTTATTTTTTGGTTAAGTGTTAAGAAATTTACATTTATTATATATTTTATATAATATATTTCATATTAAAATTAGATTGGTATATTGTTAGCGGTATTTTTGACTTATTTTGCTTATAATATTATTTATTCTTTTATTATTGTATTACTTAATAGTTTAAATAAAAAAATAAGGTTATATTCATTTAAAAATTTATAAAAATAAACTTTTAAAAAGTAAAAAATAGAATATTCAAAAAATTATTACCTAAATTATATTGCAGGTGCTACTGCTATTATTGATGCTAATAGAGCTACTGCTATTATTCCTACTATTACACCTATTATTATTCCAGGAGCTAACCATGCTAATATTGCTTTGCCAGTACTTACATTTTGTTGCTCTTTGAATGAAACAGTCAATACTATTATTCCCCATATACCTATTATAAGTTCAAATATCTCTTTTATATAGTACATAAAGGATGTTGGACTATTAAATGGTAGGAAATACAAAAATGCCAATACTAGAAGGGGCATTCCTTCAAACATTACTGCAGTTGCAGTTTTAGATATATCTCCTTTAAATATTTTTAATAGGATTTTATCAAAGAATTGGAATACTGCCGCACTAATTATTATTCCTATAGGTATTAAAATCCAGAGGAATCCTATTATTTCTCCTATTGTACTTATTATAAGTGAAGGATTTACTAAGTAAGCTATTATACCATCTATTATAATTGCCAATATTGCTGGCAATATAGATGCTTTGTAATAAAATCCAATTGCTTGCCCTAAATCCATATTTTGTGTATTGCTACTTGGATGTAATGCAGCATTCATACCTGCTTTAAAATCTCCTATGATATCCATATTATCACATGATTAATTATGTATAGTCATATTTAAAACTTTTGTTTTTTTATCGTAAATATGCCTTTAATTTTTGATTATTTTTAAGTTTTCTAATTTTCTCTTTTATTTGATTTTTTGATTTTTTTATATCTTCTTCTTTATTTGTGAAATTTTCTATAGACCATATATCTGAGAAGGAATTTAAAGTATTTATTTGATTTTCACTAAGGTGATCATAATTTTTTTTAGGTATAATAAAAATAATATAAAAATTCTTATATTTCTTAGAGAACTCTTCATATTTTTCTACATATTTTTTACTAAAATCAGTATGTGGTTCAAATATTATCTGTTTGTCTATTTGCTTCTTCTTTTCATTTACTCTAATATGTATATTTGATATAAAATCAGGATAATAACTTTTACCATTATCTAATCCATATTGCTTTCTTTCGTAATCTGCTAGTATCCCTGATTCAATCAATGCTCTTCTTGTTGCTTCCTCTCTATGGTTATTTAATTTTACTATTTGATCAATGAATTTCCGGTTTTGAATCTCGGATTCTCTTTTATATTTTTTTAAGCTTTTATTATCAATTTTATTACCTAGTTCAGAATTAGTATTTTCCTTATCACCTGGAAAATATGCAAATGAATTATTTTTTTTATTTATATTTTTTAAACTTTGCATATTATAAAACGAGGTTAAGATATTTAATGGTTTTGTATATTGATTTATTTTGTAAAAATTTAATTTTTTATAATAAAAATATAATTATAAATAATCTATTTACCATTTTTATATTAGGTGAAATTTATGGATGAAAATGAATTTGAAAAATTAACAATGGATTACCAGAAGGTAGAAGAACAATTACAAAATCTTAAGATACAAAAGGAGCAGTATAAGATGCAAGTAGAAGAGTATAAACAAGCTGAAGAGGAAGTTTCAAAAGCTAATGGAAAGGTTTACAATTCAATTGGAGGTGTTATTGTAGAAACAACTAAAGAAGATGCTATAAAAAATATTCAAGAAAAAGAGGAATCTACTGAAATGAGATCTAAGATTATAGATAAAAATATAGCAGATTTATCTAAAAAGGAAGAAGAATTAAAGACTAAGGCAAATGAGATAATAAAAGAGATGAAATCGAACGAAGGAAAAAATGGACAGGGGTTTGATAATATATCTACAAATATGCCAAAATAATTAAGTGATTGATTTGAAGATAGCCATAGTATCGGATACTCATTTAGGGTATAGCAGATTTGAGGAAGATGCATTTAATCAAGCCAATAAAGCATTTACTATGGCGGCTTCTATGGCAGATGCGATATTAATTCCGGGAGATGTTTTTGATTTTAGATTTCCTAAACCTGAAATTATTGCTCAAGCGATAAAAATAATGAGACCATTAATTGAAAAAGATTGGGATACTAAGATAGAATCATTTAATGGGTCTACTCCTATTTATACTAATTTACCAATATTGGCTATACCTGGAACACATGAAAGGACAGCAGTTGGAAAGGAAAATCCTTTAAATTTATTGAGTTTGGCTGGAATAGTAGCCGATATAAGTGAAGGTACAGTTATATTGAATAAAAATGGTGAAAAAGTCGCTATATATGGTTTAGGGGGAATATCTGAGGACAGGATAAAAGAAAAATTAAAAGAGCTGGACCCAAAACCAGTTCCTGATATGTTTAATATATTTGTATTCCATCAGTCAGTATATGAATTTTTACCTTTTAGCTCAGATTTCTTAAAATTGGATGATTTACCTAATGGTTTTGATCTTTATATAGATGGGCATATACACAATAGGATTGAATCAACAGCACATGGAAAACAGTTTTTGATACCTGGAAGTACCGTTTTAACACAGCTAAAGGAATCTGAACAAGAATCTAAAGGTTTTATTCTTTATGATACACAATCAAAAACTTATGAATTTATAAAAATAGATTCTAGACCTTTTATAATGAAAACTATTAAATTTACAGAAGCAGATTCAAATAGCATCTACACAAAATGTGAACATACTTTAGTAAATTTAATAGAGAAGTATATGGATAATAAAAACAGTGATTCTTACTTAAAACCAATAATAAGAATTGTACTTGAAGGTACAATTGAAATTGGTACTACAACATCTAATTTGAATGTTAGATCTCTTGCTATTAGGTATAAGGATGATGCGATTATTGATATAGATTCAAAGTTGGAAAGTAAAGAGCTACAAAGTAGCATAAATAATATTAGAGAAGGAAAATTAGATAATATGTCAATAAGAGATGCAGGTACCGAAATGCTCAAAGAAGCATTGAACAAATTAAATTTTGATAAAAATATCAATGTTAATGAATTATTTGAAATGCTTGATACCTCAATTTCTAAAACTACGAAAAAACAGGAGGTTACAGAATCTGTTATAAAATTGTTTGATCAGGATGAAACCAATATAGATACTAAAAATTTTGAAACTGAAAAAGCAAATTTAGAGGTAGACTCTAATAAAAATAAATTAAATATAGATGAAAATTCAGATATAGTAAATTCAGAAAAAGAAGATAATAATGATGATGCTGAAGAAGATAAATCTTCAAAAAAATATCGAGGGCAAATTCATTTATAATTATTTCTTTGCCTTATCGTTTTTTGGTTTATGCTCTTCCTTTTCTTTTATACCTAAGGTCTTATTTACAAGCTCTTTGTTGCTGACATCAATTTTTGTATTCAAAAATTCAAGATGCCTTATGCTGCATTTTCTCTCTTTTGGCCTTTTTGTAGTCATTACCATTACGGTGCCATCATTGTTTATTTTAGTAATTACAGCTGCACTTCCTGCATCTCTTCCAAATTTTTTAACACAAACTCTTCCTACTTCCATTAACATTTTATCACTTACAAAATTATACTTTAATAATATTAGATTATTCTAATGAAATAATCAAGAACTACAGTTAATGAGAAACTAACTGAAGTACATAAGATTTTTGTTTTATTCCTATATCATCAAGTTTCATATCTCCTTGTTCTATTCTGCTTCTTAAGGTAACTACTTCTGCAGTGCAGTTAGAACATAAAACCCCACCGAAAAGCCTGCTTGTTGTCCTTCTACTTTTTCCTCCCTTAAGATCAGGATTTATTCCATTTAATTCTACTCCACATATTGCACAATGTGGTAACTCATTTTTTTTGCGCTCATAATGAACTACAACTCTACCTGTACTTGTTACACGCTTTATCTTTCTAAAACTATGAGACCTATGCATTGGTTTTGACATTTATAACACCGATTAAATAATAATTTATTATATAATTATAAAAATATAACTGTATATTTAAGAACCTTTATTTATTTTTTCTAATTTTTTAGCTTTTTTATTGAATTTTGGCTTTTTATTTTTAATTTCTACCTGTTCACCAAAATCTTTTTTTAAATCTGTATCTATAACTTTTACATCGTTGGATATATCAGTTTTTATCCTTCCTTCTTCTGCTGCCATTTTTGCTTCAAGTTTCTTAATATTCTTCTTATCCCTTATTGATATAAATATGGCTACAATTATACCTAATATAAATATAGTAGCCCAGAATAATGTTAAATAATTTAAATTAAATGATAAAAATGGTACGGTTGCTTTCATGTAAGCAGGCGCTATTGCTTTATATACATAAGGCAACGCCACGTAATAAATTCCTAAGAATAATATAAGTGAGGGAATCGCAGATTTCAATGAAAACTGCATATTAGAAGATATAAGAGGCATCATTTCGCTTTGCTTTTTTCTTAATTCATCAGGTGAGGCATTGTTCTTTACCATCTCCTTCATTTCACCTGAAAATTTTTTCATTGCAATTTGGCTTTTATACATTTTTTCTTCGTCTATGAATATTTTTCTCTGAAGAAATATACTCACGAATACATCTACAATACCTATTATTATTACGACAACTTCTGCATAAAACGGCATTAAGACCAAATTAATCACTCATCCTCTTCTATTAAATCTATAAAATGTTTGAACTTTTCAATAGATAGTTCAATATCTCCTTTTTTATTATTTATAATATACACAGGTATATTTAAATATGTAAGGTAAAACCCCATTACTGCCATGTTTAAATCTCTTTGTTTATCGATTATGTATTCATCATCTTTTTCTCTCTCCCTTTTTGGATCAAAACTTCTTCTCCTTATAATTTCAGATGAATCTGCATCTATATATATTATACCATTTACATCTTTCATAATTTCTGAATCAGCAGGAAGTCCTGTTATAAATTTTGATTCTCTTTCAATAGTTGAATGAGTATCAACGAGTAATTTATCACCTGATGATAGAACCCTATTAAATGTTTCAGATCTTATCTGATCAATCATATCTTTGTTCAAATATCTGATTTTATCTCTACTCAAATCCATATTTTTTTCTTCAGTTACCTTTTTCATCACTGTACCTACATTTATACTTTTATAACCCTTATAACCCTCAACACCTCTCAGCAAAGTACTCTTTCCACTTCCAGGTATACCTAAAATAAGAATTACATTTTTTTTATTTTCCATAAGATCAAATAAAATTTAGAAATAAAAGTATAAAAACTTTTAAAAAATTAAAATTACTCCATTGGTTCTCCCATTCCTCCTTGAGGCATACCTCCTGCAGGTCCACCTTTACTTCTAGAACTGATCATATCATCTATTCTTAGAATCATATCTGCTGCTTCTCCTGCACTGTATATCTCTTGAACTTTCATTTTTGTAGGTTCTAGTACACCTGCTTTTAGCATATCGCTTATTGTACCTTCATATACATTTACTCCATAGTTCTTTCCTTCTTCTGTTTTGTGCTTACTTCTTATTTGTACTATTGTATCTATTGAATCCATACCAGCTGACTGTGCTAAAACCTCAGGTACCTGCTCTAATGCATCTGCAAATTTCTGAATTGCGAGTTGCTCTCTACCTCCAATCTCCCCTGCATATGTTCTAAGTTGTTCTGCAACCTCTGTTTCAGTAGCACCTCCTCCTACTACATATCTACCATCTTCTATAGCAGTTGTTAGTGCACCTATCAAATCAGTTATTGAACGTTCTACCTCATCTATTACCTGCTGAGATCCTCCCCTTATGAATATAGTTACACTCTTTGGATCTTTGCATTTTTCAATGAATATCATCTGTTCTCCACTAATCTTTCTTTCTTCTACAATTCCTGCTTTTCCAAGATCTAATGGACTTAAATCATCAAGGCTTGTTACCATCTTTGCACCTGTTGCTTTTGCTAGTTTGTCCATATCACTTCTCTTTATTCTTCTAGCTGCCATTATACCTGCTTTTGCCATATAATGCTGTGCTACATCATCGATTCCTTTCTGAGTTAGTACTACATTTGCACCGCTCTTGGATATCTTATCGACCATTTCTTTAAGCATTTTTTCTTCCTGTTGTAAGAATGACTGCATCTGGTCTGGTGATGTTATTTCTATTCTTGCATCCGTTTCTGTTTTCTCTATTTCTAATGCAACATCAAGAAGAGCTATTTTTGCATCTTCTATTTTCTTTGGCATTTGTGGATGCGCAACCTCTTTGTCTATTAATACACCATTTATTAATTCAGTATTTGCAACACTTGCACCTGCTTTCTTTTCCACTTTTATGAAATCTTTATCTATTGTTATTTTATCTCCCTTCTTTTCCATTACTTGTTTTATTGCATCTATTGCAATTTCGGTTATGTGCTTCTTTGTTTCTTCGTTACCTATATTCTTTGAACCCTCAGCTACCATACCTATTTTTTGTAAGGATTTTGTATCATTCAAATCAATTGGTTTTGATATATTGTTCAGGATTTCTTCAGCTTTTTCAGCTGCCATCTTGTATCCTCTTATTATTATAGTTGGGTGTATTCCTCTTTCTATCAAATCATCTGCACCCTTTAAGAATGCACCTGCCATTATAATTACACTTGTTGTACCATCTCCTACCTCCTGATCCTGTGTCTTTGCAACATCAACCATTATTTTTGCAACTGGGTGTTCTACATTCATCTCTTCTAAAATTGTTGCACCGTCGTTTGTTATTGTTATATCTCCTAAGTCGCTAACAAGCATTTTGTCCATACCTTTAGGACCTAATGTGGTCTTAACTGCATTTGCAACAGCTATTGCTACTGCAATATTTGTTCTCTGTGCATCTCTTCCGATTAATCTATCTGATCCTTCAGGAAGAAGTAATACCTTTTGCCCTCCAAAATTATTTTCTGCCATTTTTATTCACCTATTTTGTATTAAAGCATTAGCTAAAACAATATATAATACGTACAATTAATATACCATAAAAAATTATTTAAACTTTCTTAAAAATAAAAAGAATGCTTATTTCTTTTCTTCTTGTTTAAATATTCAAAGTTATTTTATCTTTTTCCTGATAATTGTATTTTTTTATATTTTGGTTTTATTAATAATAAAAAATAGTAATTTATTAATTTTATATAGTATGTTATATAAAAAATCCCAAATTTATATAGTACATCATATAAAATACATAATTTTATATATTTTTAAGTTATATAATATAACTATGGTAAATATTGAAAAAATATCAATAATGAATCCTTGGTGGTCAAAAGGAAAGAATTTCTGGTATGCTGATATAGATATATCAACATTCAATGATAAACAAACTTTTATAGAATTTGAAAGGTTGAATGCTTTTTATAAAAAATTGAAACCCAATAATATATTTTTAATAAAAGGACCAAGGCGTGTTGGAAAAACCTTATTATTAAAATTATTAATAAAAAGATTATTAGATGAGGGATTACCACCACTCAATATATTTTATTTTTCGTTTGACAGTATGATAACTAAAAAAGAACTTTATAATATGCTTAAAGATTTTTTAATTAGACCCACACAAAATCAAAAGTATATATTATTAGATGAGGTTCAGAGTGTGGATGGATGGGAGGAGATTGTTAAAATATTATATGATTCTGGAATGCTGACTTCCTCAGTAGTTGTAGTAACTGGCTCTATATCTCATTTATTAAAAAGTGAAATGCTTCCAGGTCGCGGTGTAGAAGGCAACACTGTATTTTTAAGACCACTCTCATTTAGAGATTTTGTAATTGGGCTAATTAGTGATGTTAAGTCACATTATGGAGTTAACAGGGTTAATAAAATTTTAGGATATGAATTTTCAGATCAGGAAATGGAAAATCTATATACTTATTTGGAGGGTAATTCGATTAATTTGGAAGAAAACTTAAAGGATATATATAAAAAAATGCAGGAGATAATGCCTTATTCTATACCTATATTAAAACTTTTTGATATTTATTTAAATACAGGCGGTTACCCTATTAGCATAAACGATTATTTATATCATTCTTATTATAGAAATAAGGAAGAAGATACGTTTGGAATATCTAATTTTATATATGAAGAGATATACAATTATGCTAAACAAGATGCTGCTATAATAGGAGGTAACTCTAAAGGTGATCCAAATAAAGCATCAAGAATAATTGAGGGTGTTATAAATAAGGTTGGAATGGCCATATCGTATTCGAGTATAGCAAAAAAAGCCAGTATGAATACATCTACCGTAATTAATTATTTTGATAGACTTCAGAATTCTTTTGTATTTTCTTTGATATATGGAATTAATAAATCATTTATAGATATGGAAAAAAGAAAAATTTATTTTTCAGATATACTTATGCATTATGCTTGTGGTGCTGCATCTAGTGGCACTTCAGGATATACTTATACTATAAATATGCTTAACTCCTCTTCTGTAGGTACAATTGTAGAGGAGTTGGTACTTAGTAACTTAATAAAAACTAAAGAAAAAGACCCTATGAGGACTTATGAAAAATTTATAAAATTTTATAATGATAATGGCGAAATAGATTTTCTTTATAAAACAGATAGAGGAAATTATATTGGTATTGAGGTTAAGTATAAAAATTCGGTGCAATCTAGTAAGATAAAAAAAATTAAAGGAATATCTGATTATTTGATATTGAGCAAGGATATATTAGAACCTATAGATAACGGATTTATAATACCTGTATCATTATTTCTTTTGCTTTTAAAAAAATCAGAATATGATTTGTAAGTATTCTATGTCTTTTAATTTTGGTAAATTTAATTTATATTGATTAGAGATGATGGAATGACTACAATAAGTGCTGAGTATATTATAAAAAAAGAGTTAAAATAAAAATTATTTAAACTTTATTAAAAATAAAAAAATAGAAAATTACTTCTTTTCTTCTGTTTTGAAATCAGACATGCAGTTCTTTCCGATGCTCCTTATTATTGCAAATAGTATTCCCATACCTTTCTTTGCGTCTGGGTTTTCTGTTGCACCGTATATTCCTGTAAGTCCTCCAATCGGTGTGACTGTCTGTTCTGTGAATGTTTTTTCTATTCCTTTTATGAGATCTGCATATTTGGGAATCATAGACATATCTATAGAACCTAATGATTTTGTTATTGTATCGAAATTTGCTATTATGTTCATAGTCAAATCATTTGTTAGCAAACTCATCAAGGCTGTAAATGATTGATCATCGTTCATTATTCCCATTATTGGATCAATGAGTCCTTTATGTTGCATCACTGAGAATAAATCTAATGCATTTCCTAAAGCATTTACACTTCTTTCATCAGCCACTGTATTTAGCAATTTCAATAGTACGTCTTTGTTTTCCAACAGTTTTAGCATTCCATCTCCTGTCAGAAATTGCATCACTGCAGATATTGTCTGTTTGTCTGATAACATCCCATCTATAACATCCAAAAAACCCAGCTTATCCATTTTGTATAGGATTGCTGCGGTTTTAACGAATGTTGATGAAAATTCAGGCTTCATCAACTCCATCAAAGCTTCTTCTCCATTATTTTCCATTTTAAATCACCAACTACCCAAATATTTTTCCAATGCCATATCTCCATCAGTCCACATGAAGTACTTAGTGAATAGCTCTTTCTTTACATGGTTTATGGATGAAGGGTCTGCAACTTGCTTATCTCCTCCATATAGAGTATTATCCTCTACACCAATTGCCATATTTTCTAATGGATTATCTGCTATACAGACTACTTCTGGATTATATGTGTCAATTTCTGTCTTTACTCCTAATCTATTTGCAAGATCTTCCATTGCGATCTTTGCTGTTTGTACTGCTAAGAATCCCAACTTTGGAACGGTTATTTGGTTTGCATCTCCACATGCGTATATATTATCATACTTTATAGATTTCATGTGGTCGTCTGTCAATACGAAACCACCATCATCAAATAGGTCAGGTGTTGAATTCTTAACTGCATCATTGCATTCATATGGTGGAAGTACTATAGCCAAATCCGCTTTTATTGTTTTTCCTGTTTCATCAACTATCTCGTGTTCTCTAAATTCTGATAACTTGAAATTCCATGCCATATCAAATCCTTGGCTTGCATAAAGATTCTTTACTACACCTCTTGAACCTTTTCCTATATCTGTAAGAATTTCTTCACCTGGTGAAAATATTGTTATGTGTGTCTTATCCATAACTCCTTTTTTCTTAAGGTATGCAGGAATCATTATAGACAATTCAAATACAGGTCCTTCACACGCTGACTCTGCCTTTGCTGACCAGTTATCAGGATAATTTCCTTTCTGCTTAAGTGAACCCTGGTAGAATACTCCAGAACCTATCGCTATATTTCCTCCTTTGAAATTTTCTAATTTTTTATGTAAAGCAGTTGCAAATTCGGGTTCACATACACTATTTCCGTATTTATCCCATCCTTTCAAGTGTTCTACTCCTAATTTTGCTCCAAATGCTATTACCAGATAATCATAATCCAAAGTTTGTTTTGCTCCAGATGTATCTAAATAATCTACTTTCTTTGCCTTTGCATCAACCTTATCTACTGTACCCTGAATGAATGAAATTCCCTTTTTTGGAAGAGCTGTTCCAAGGTCAACTTCAAGATCTTCTGCTTTAAATACACCTATTGATACGTGAGGCATACCAGGTCTAAAAGCTGCATAAGGTGTCTTATTTACCAATGTGACATCTACCTTATCTCCTAATAATCTTTTTGCTGTATATGCTGCAGTTAACCCTGCAAACCTTCCACCTAAAACTAGTAATTTAGTCATATCTACCACATATATATTATATAACCAAATGTTTTTATATATGCTTGAATTTAGATGTATACTAATTTAAAAATAAAATTTTAAGAAAAAAATGTTTTTTTAGAATTCATATTTATGTGACATCCTCCCACCCATAAATGAGTGGGCTTTTAGAGTGGCTATAATTGGTTGTCATGATGCCACCCGTGTAGTTCCTGCTTCATTGGCAACTGCCTCCCTTGCGGAAGGTCTTACATCGTCTCCACCGGCTTGACTTCCCGAATGCCCTTCGGTAGTTTTGACAGATTTTCCGTCAAAATTTGAACTCTTTGAGTTCAAAGATCTATTTAATATATTTACACTTGCATTTATATCTCTGTCTTTTATCATACTGCACTTCTCGCAGATGAATGTTCTCTGTGATATTGATACCTTTTGCACATTTCCACAATTGCTGCAAGTCATCGTAGTATATTTTGGATTCACTGCAACTACTGCGCAACCAGCACTTTCAGCCTTGTATTGCAGAAGTTGTGTGAAGTTTCCCCAAGAACATTCTTCTATTGACCTTGCGAATTTATGGTTTTTTACCATATTTGGTATTTCAAGTTCCTCATATGCGATTAATGAGTATGAATTTACCAACTGGTGCGAAATCTTGTGAATTCTATCCTGTCTTATCCTTGATATATATTCTGAATATCTTGCAAATCTTACTGCTGCCTTCTTTCTGTTTTGAGATCCCTTCTCCTTTCTTGAAATATTCTGCTGAAGGGCTGCTCTTGCGTGGTTCCTTTGATGCTTTGTTATCTTGGCATTCTGTATTATTGTATTATCTGAAAGTGCAGTATACTGATTTATTCCTAAATCAATTCCTACTTTTGGTTTGCTGTTTGATATGAAGGGTTTATCCGCCTTTTCAACTGAAATTGTAATATGCCATTCCTGCGACCTTGCCTTCTTAATGGTAAGCGTCTTGGCTTTTCCCTCTATCTCCCTGTGATTTACGAAATTTATCCTTCCTATCTTTGAAAGATCTGCTTTCTTCTTTTCAATTTTGAAACCGCTTGTTTGAGGATAGGTTAAAGAGGGCACGAACTTCTTATATCTTGGAAATCCGACTTTTACTTTCTTTCCCTGCTTCTTTTCCTTGCATCTCCTGAAAAAGTGTTTGTAAGCATCTGATACTCTTTTTGAAATGTTCTGGAGAACCTGCGAGTGCAATTCTGCAAATTCCTGCCTTTCCTTCTTAATCTGTGTGAGCCATATATTCATTCTGTATTCTGTTAAGGTTTTTCCTGTTTCCTTGTAGTATGCCTTTGGCTTTTCAAGGAGAAGGTTGTAGAGTTCCTTTGCAAGGAACATCTGCCTGTTTAGTGTTTCCGTCTGTTCTTTTGAAGGATACGCTCTGTATTTGTACGCAGTTTTCATGCCAACCATGCCTATTATACAATTCAAACTTGTATGCTTTGCGATGGGCTTATATCCCACCTCTGAAGAGTATGGGTTTTACGCCCACATTGATAAATATAAATCATTCTATTTTAAGGTTCTTTATTATTTCTAAATACTCTGCTTTTATTTTTTCATCATATTCAACTGCTACTTTAGCATTATCACTAAAATCATTGAATTTCTCGTCATATTTTATAGACCCTAAAAGCTTAGTATTGAGTTCTGAAACTACTTTTTTTGTTGATTCACTTTCTTTATCCTTTGACATATTCTCAATAATACCTAAAATTGGAACATTTAATCTCTTTGCCATTAAACCTGATCTTATAGAGTTTATACCTGCGATTATTTGTGGCGTTGTCACCATGACGAATCCAGTTAAATTTAAGAGTTGCATTATTGATAATGGCGCATCTGATGTACCTGGTGGCAAATCTATTATTAAATAGTCAAGCTCTCCCCAGCTTGTATTTAATAAAAAGTCGTCAATCATTTTTGCTATAATAGGCCCCCTCCATATTATAGGTTTATCAATATCACCTACAAGCATACCTGTTGAGGATATTTCTAATCCATCCTTATGGTAAGTACTTATAGGAAGATGCACTGCATTAATTTTCTCGGTTATGCCTAAAAATAATGGTATATTGGGAGTATCAATATCCGCGTCTAATAGACCTACTTTATAACCTTTGTCTCTTAATGCATAAGCAAGATTTATTGAAATGGTAGTTTTCCCTACTCCTCCTTTTGCACTATACACTCCTATTTTATGCTTGATGATTGAAAGCTTTTGATTTATTGCTCTCTTTTTTTCTAGAACACCTAAAAAGGATGGGTGAATCTGCACATTTTTATCCTCCTTATTATCTATTAAATTTGTCATTAAATTACCTAAAAATATTAGTTTTTTAATTTTTCATAATAAATATTTTTAAAATCTATTAAATCTTAGTATCAAATTGTTAAAAAGCAAATAATTATTAATATTATCTTTTATTAATAACTATTAAGGTGTAATAATGGAAATGAAAATTAGCGATCTGAAAGCAGGTTCAGGCAATGTAAATATTGTCGCAACTGTGGTAAGTAAAGAAGAACCTAGAGAAGTAACTACAAAATTTGGAAAGAGACTTAATGTTACAAATGCTACATTGAAAGATGATAGTGGAGAGATAGTAATGTCCTTATGGGGAGATGATATTAACAGTATAAATGTTGGAGATAAGATAGAAGTTTCAAACGGTTATGTGAATGAATTTAAAGGGACTCCACAATTATCGGCAGGAAAATTTGGAAAGATTACTGTTTTAGAAAAAGGAGATGGAAAAGCAGATTCTGAATCAAAAGATTCAGAAGAAGCTAGCTCTGATGAGGATTCTGATTTAGGGGATGAAACAAACGATCTTGATTCAGATATTGATTCAGACAACACAGATGCTCCTGAATTTTGATTAATCATCTTTTGAATTTTTATTTGCTTTTTCATTTATTGTTTGTTTGATTTCATTTTCGGATTCTTTAATTTTTGATATAGCTCTGTTAATCACTTTTTTCTTCTTGTCTTTGGGGTTTACCCAGTATCTAAAACTATAAATTAAGAATACTCCTCCCAATAATACCCCAAACCACAAAGTTGCGAATCTTGCCATTATGGTTGCTGCAGAACTCAAACTAAGGTTTAATGAGAAGGCTGTTGATACCAAGGTTACTAATGATGCATCTGTAACCCCTAAGTTTCCTGGTACCCCGGTTACCATCCCAAAAAGTAAAGTAGAATTTGAAACAAATACCGTCTTTAATACTTCAGGTGCGATTTTAACATGTATAGCCAGTAATGAAAAATAAAGAGACAACGCATTCATAAATGCTGCAGGTACTGATACCAATAATGATATAGTATAAGTCTTTTTGGTATTCAGTGTACTTTGTGCTATGAAATACTCATCTCCATATATACTAAATAATTTTAGGAATCTCTTACTTTTGATATATTTTTTAATAATCTTATAGAACCAACTATTTAATATGAAAAGATATGGGATTAATAAAAGAATATCAATTATTGCAATTTCAATGATAAACGTATGAAAATATAATGCAACGATTATCGCAACTATCCCAACACCTAAGAAATCTGTAAATATATCCATCGCAACTATAGGCACTAGATGTGTAATTTTTTTATCAGTTAAACGGTTTAGTGTATATGCTGCTAAAACTCTGCCGAATTTACCGGGTGTTAAATCCATAGAATATAAGGATAGGTATACAACGAGACTCTTACGTTTTGGGACTTTTATACCAACTTTTTTTAAATAATAGCTCCACTTTACAAATCTAAGCAAATAACCTATGAATACTGCTAGAAATGCCAAAAAATATAACGTTAGATTTGCTGATTCCACTATATTGATTACTTTATTCAAGCCTCCTAAATAAGCTAGTATGATAAATATGAGAAAACTTACTGCAAAACCACCTCCTATAAAGTAGGTTAGTCTTCTTATTAAATGTAGATATTCTTCCTCGTTAAGTGTTTGAATATGTAATATGGTATACCAAATTGATTTCTTTTTTTTATCATTTTTGGTATCCTTACTTTTATCTTCAATCTCGTTTACCATTATAACTTACCCTCTAAAACTTCACGGTTTTTTCAAATTGTTCAATATATTGTTTGGATATTTTATCCCAATTATGCTCTTTTATCATTAGTTTTCTCGCATTTTTAATTATATTCCTATCATATCCATTGTTTATAATTGATTTCAAAGATTTATATATCATTTCATAATTTGAAGGTTCGATATATTTTCCATTATTTTTCATCATTTCTGGTATGCCCCCTATTTTGGTAGATATCACTGGAAGTTCACTGGATAAAGCTTCTAAAAGTGCTAAGCCTGCGGGCTCATACAATGATGGAAATACAAATATATCGGATGCATTATAATAATATGGTAAATATTGCTCTGGTATATTATTGAATATCCTTAAATTTTCCAACATATTATGCATCTTTGCAAATCTTATAAATTTGTTATATAAAGGCCCTGTTCCAATTATTATAACATTTACTTTATAGTTTTCCTTTAATAATTTAGATACCGCTTTTAATATGTAAATTTGTCCTTTTTGTGTTGTTAATCTGGCTGTATTTAGTATATTAATACCTTTTGGATATTTATTATTGAGGATATTTCTTACAATTGGATTGCTTTTTGCATGATATTTAAATAATCTAAAATCTACACCGTTATATATTACTTTTGATCTTTTGATATCTACAGTAGGCACTGTTGATAATATTGCATCTTTTGATACAGCAGTTATCAAATCAGAAGCATGTATGAGTTTTTTACCCCAACTGTAATCGTATAAAAAACCAAATTTATCTGTTGGAATATCTATATTTTTTGGAGATGAATTATGTATAGTTATAGCAATTTTTTTATTAATACTTTTTATTACTTTTAGTGTTGGGTTGAAATATTGAAATCTGTTGTTTATGTGATATAAATCAGCATTTATATCTTTTAATGTATTATCAAGATTTGTCATTACCACAAAAGGCAATGGTGCTTTTGGTATATATATAAAATTGGATTTTAAACGTATTATCCTTATATTCCCTATCCTATCTTCATAAGATTTCTTAGACCCTTTTGGAGCGGAGGTAACAACAGTTATGTTGTGTTTTTCAGATAATCTGCTATATACCTTATATAATACTTTTTCTGTACCTCCTTTATAGGGATAAAAAAAAGGATTCAACACGCATATGTCCATTTAATCATTGATTAATAGTAAAAAAGAAGTTTATAAACCTTTCTTATTGTTGCTCAACTTTCTTCTTTTTGAAGTTTTAGTATTGGTTTTACATATGTGTTATTTTTACATGCAGGAGCTGTATAATTTATCATATAACATATTTGTGCAGTATATACATTTGAAACTCCTATTATATTTTTAGATATGTGTGTTGATGGATCGCTTAATTTATTTATTACCTCATCCCATGTATAACCATCTATAGTTGTTGGTAAAATCAATGCCCCTACTTCATATGAGTAATTGCCAAAATCGACAAACGGTATGCCTCCTCTATCATTGGATGGTAATGCACTATTATTTGAATCGTAAGCTGAAAAAGTCAAATTTTCTAACTCATTTGGGGTTTGTAATGGATCTCCTGATCTATTATAAGCTTCTACCATTTCAAAGTTAATGTATTTGCTTGTATAATTTGAATTATAAAATGTAAATGTTGGTGTATTGGGGTATACATCAGTTGAGGATGAAACCATATAATGCAAGTTTGTAAAGTTACCAAATCTCATCATTGCTAAGATTAATCCCCATCTTGTTATTGCACAAAAAGGGCAGTATTCTGCTCCTAAATATACTACGGTAGGTTTTCCATTTACTATTGTTATATTTGTATTTCCAGTTAAGCTTGGGAATGATGTTAGGGACATTCCTACTGAATTAGCTAATGAATAATTGACTGCTATATTGTGAAGAAGCTGCAAATTATGGCTGCTTACAGGACTATCAATTCTTGATAATAAATATCCAGTATTAGCAGGTTTAGCAATTACGAATATATATAGTACAATAATGGCTATTACAATTATAATTAAAGCTGCTATTATGATTTTATTATTTTTTTTATTTAAATTAAATTTCATTTTAGATCACTATACCATTGAACTTAAAATTTATATAACTTTTTTAATCTTTTAATGCTAATTTTGGAAAAATCTTTTTTACAATATTATTTAAGAAATTATTTATCTGCTTTTCATAATGTGTTATTATAAAGTATAATACTATGCTCAATGCCATACCTGCTATTATATCCGTAAAATAGTGGAGCCCTAAATATACACGTCCAAATAACACAAAGAATAACCATACGACATACAATATTCTCAAATATTTGTATTTAGTTAGAAATAAACTGAGACCAGTTAATACGCTTGCATGATTGCTTGGAAATGAATAGGTGGGTTCACAATAGACTTTATTTATCCAATATAAATCTGAGACGTTGCATGGTCTAGGTTCTTTTACTATAAATTTTATCAGATCGGATATAACGTAAAACAGTATTCCTGCGACTATAAATGTATATACGTTTTTATCCTTTTTTACAAAAAATAAGTAAAGTACGATAATAGGTATTACAATTAAGAAAGATTTTGCTAATAAAACCATTATATAATTTAGTGGAGCATTTGCTATATCCTTCATAAATTGAAATGCCCATATGTTTATATTTAATTTATATGGCTCTAATAAATATAGTATATAAATGAGGTTAAACATTAAATTTAGCACCTTTTAATATTAGATTAATTAATTTAAGTTTTTATAGTTTATTATTAAATAAATATATAATAATAAATATGTATTATAATAAATATGTATTATTTGTGGGGTTATAGCATAACTTGGCAGTGCGGCAGACTCCAGATATTTAAACTTAAGTGAGCTTTATAGCGATGATTATAATCTGGAAAACAAATTCAAAATATGAAGTAATCTGCTAATCGGGGTTCAAATCCCCGTAACCCCAAACTTTTAATTTTTGATAATTAATTCTTATTTATTTCATTAATTTTTCAAGTTCATCCTGATTGTCATCTGCTGCTGAATAAACTTGTTTTTTAGTACCACATTTTAAACAAATATAAGAAATCTTGAAATTTCCATTTCTATAATACACTGCACTTATAGGTTTAAGTTTTCCCAAGCATTTGCACTGTCTATCCCCTGGATTAATATCAACGTGTAAACTCCACAAACAATTAGGGCAGTGATCTGTATACCCATTACCTTTTACTATAAATCCACACTTTAAGCATTTGAAATCTTCTACTGTTTTTTTAAACAATGACCCTTTAAGAACTGACATAATGATATTAATATTTGAGCATATTAAATAATTATCTGTGTTAAAATGATTAGTCTTATTTATACTGATGAGGATATTGCGTCATTCAATATTGCAAAAGCAATGTGTAATAAGATAGATTTTAAGGAAGTAGATAATTATAAAAATGATGAAAGATTTAAAAAAAAAGAAATTATAGGATTTTATAAATATGAAAATTTAAATCTCATCGGTATAAATTCAAGGCTTGTTTATTCGGAATTCTTAGATACTATGAATCTTGGTAATATAGTATTTTTAAGCAGGCATTCTAGTGTAAAAAGGGTTAAATCATTCACGGTTCATGCTTTAGGTAACTGGAATGATAAACATGATTTAGGTGGTGAACCTAAACAACTCGGTATATCCAATCCAGAATCAATGATAAAGATACTCAAAGAGTTTAGCATTCTTCAAAAAAATGCGGTTGAGTTTAAGGTAACTTACGAAGCTACACATCATGGGCCACTGTTGAAAACTCCTGCGCTATTCGCTGAATTTGGAGGTGATGAAGGTATTTTAAATAATCCAAATTACGCAGATATTGTTGCAAATGCAATAAAGAACTCTTTTGAAAAAGAACCTGAATATGATAAAATTGCTATTGGTATTGGTGGACCTCATTATTCAACAAAATTTACTAAGTTGGCATTGGATGGAAAATATGCATTTTCACACATAATGTCAAGATATTATGTAAATGAAATTGATATGTTAGAACAGGCAGTAGAAAAAAGTAAGTTAAAAGCAGAAATTGCAGTTATAGAGAAAAAAAGTATGAATTCACCTGAAAGATCTGCTATAATTAATAAATTGAATGATTTAGGAATAGACAATACAATGGTATAAAAGGAATTGTGATAATTTGACACTTTACGAACAATTTTTAAATAAATATAAAGGTTTTACAGATATACAAAAAGTCGCTATACCAATTATACAAAAAGGTAGTAACTGTTTAGTTATAGCTCCAACAGGGGCAGGTAAAACAGAAGCTGCTATTCTTCCTTTAATTGAAAATGCTTCAAAAATAAAAAGTGATGGAATAAAAATAATATATATAACTCCTCTGAGAGCTTTGAATAGGGATATGGTTGGCAGGCTTAAGTGGCTTTGCGATCTTTCAAATCTCACCATAGGAGTAAGGCATGGAGATACTACAAATTCAGAAAGGTCAAAACAAACAAGAAAATCACCGGATGTTTTAATAACCACTCCTGAATCCTTACAAAGCATGCTTCCAACAAAAGGTATGGGTAAACATTTAAAATCAGTTAAATCTGTTGTAATTGATGAAATACATGAATTGTACTCAAATAAAAGGGGTGCTCAACTTTCAATCGCTTTAGAAAGATTAGTTGAAAAATCTGGAGAATTTCAAAGAGTTGGATTAAGTGCTACAATCAGTAATCCTGAACTCATAAAGAAATTCCTTGTTGGAAATAGAACATGTGAAATTGCATCTATTGATCAAAGAAAAGAATTTGGTATAAAAATTGAAATGCCTGAATTACCAAAGAAAAAAATTGAAAGTTTTTATGATAAATTTGGATTAGATGATCCATCCGCAGCTAGACTCGAAGTGATTGCGGATAGTATAAAAAAATCGAATTCAACACTTATTTTTGCAAATACAAGACAGGTTGTAGAGGCTTTGGGTAGTAAATTACTTTATTTAAATTCCTTGTACCCCTTTGGGGGTATAGGTGTACATCATAGTTCATTGAATAAAGAGGAAAGAATAGAGATAGAAGATAAATTTAGAAAAGGTGAATTAAAAAGTATAATAGCTACAAGTTCTCTTGAACTAGGTATAGATATAGGAAATATAGATTTAGTGGTACAGTATAGCTCACCAAGGCAATCGCTCAGATTAGCACAAAGGATAGGTAGAAGTGGACATTCTATAAAAAAGAATTCTAATGGTTTGATAATAACCTCTAGTATCATAGATACGCTTGAATCAATTGCTATTATTGATAATTTGAGAGATGGAAAATTTGAAAGTTTTGATGTTGAAGCTAATGCATTAGATGTTCTTGCAGATCAGATTTGTGGAATCGCATTAGATAAAAGTAATATTAGAATCAATGAACTCATTTCAATATTGAACAGATCTTTTAATTACAGCTTATTAAAAACTGAAACGCTTGTAAAATTGCTTGATTTTATGAAAGATCAAAAGATGATCCTATTTGATGGTAATATGATAGGGTTAACTAGTAGAACTAGGATGTATTATTATGATCATTTGAGTGTAATACCCGATACACATAGATATCTTGTAAAGAACATTGCAAATAATAAGATAATTTCTAGTTTAGACGAAGAATTCGTATCTAATAACGTTGATGAAAATTCTGTTTTCATAACAAAAGGGCTTCCATGGAAAGTAATTAGCATAGATAAAGATATTATAACTGTTGAACCATCAACAGATTTAAATGCGGCAATACCTGATTGGAGTGGTGAAGATATACCTGTGAGTTATTCAACTGCAAAAAGATTTGTCCAACTTTTAAATTTATGGGAAAATAAAAGTTTTTTAAATCAGGAATTAAACAGTAAGATTGAAAAAACATTAAAAGAACAATCTAATTTTGATACAATATCTGAAGAAAAAATTGTTATGGAAATTTATGATAATTATACAATTTTGTATACAGGTTTAGGGTCCTTAGCTAATGATGCATTATCCCGTCTTATTGCAAGTTATCTCTCTTTAACTTCGGGTAAAAATGTAGATATAAAATCTTCCCCTTACTTAATATTTTTTGGATATTCTGATGAGATTATGATAAAAGGATTTTTGTTCAATTTAGGTTCTGAAAATTTATATTATAAACTCAGAGATGCGATAATTGGTACAGAATTTTTTAGATACAAATTTGTTAGGATAGCAAAATTGTTTGGAGTTATAGATAAAGATGCTATAGTCGGAAGAAGTTTGACAAATCATATAATATCTGCATTTTATAATACTCCAATATATGATGAAGCATTACGGGAAATTATGGATAATTATTTTGATTTAAAAAACCTTAAGACCTTTTTTGATGATTTGCTATCAGGTAAATTAAAATTAGTGATAAAAAATTTAAAAACACAGTCAGTTTTAACGAAATTAATACTAAAATCCGCTTATTACAGCAGAGAACTTATAATGCCTATAATGCCGGACAATGAATTAGTTGCCTCATTTTCAAAATATACATTGGATAAGAAAGTGGAATTAATATGTACGTATTGTGGTTTTGAATTCAAAAGAAATTTGAAAGATCTTATAGATTTAGATTTGATCAACTGTCCATCTTGTAAAAGTCCAATGATTACATTAAAAAATGAGGGATACTCAGATATAGTTAAAAAGAGAAAAATGAAAAAGCCGCTTACACAGTACGAAAAAAAGATTTATTCTGAAATGATTTCAAATGCAAATCTGGTTTATTCATATGGCGGTAGAGCTATAGTGGCATTGTCAACATATGGAATAGGACATAGAACAGCTGCAAGAGCACTGTTAATGCAAAGAACTAAAAAAGAGAAATTCTTTATTGATTTAATAGAAGCTCAAAAGCAATTTGTAAAAAATAAAAAATATTGGTCTGCTTAGTGATAATATGTTATATTTAATAGGTACAGGATTAGCTGATTATGATATATCTTATAGTGGGGTAGATATATGTAGAAAATGTGAACTTTTATACTATGAGTCTTATACCAGTAATTTAATAGATAAAAAAGTGAAAATTCTTTCAGATTTATTTGGAAAAAAAATTGAAAAGCTCGAAAGAAGTGATTTAGAAGAAAAACTTATTTCACTGGTTAATAAATCTATTGATAAAGATGTTGCCTTACTTATAAATGGGGATCCATTAATCGCAACAACCCATAAGATAGTTATAATTGAAGCTATTAAAAAAGGAGTAAAATTCAAGGTTATACATTCAAATTCAATTTTCTCTGCTGCTATTGGAGAAAGTGGACTTGACTTTTATAGATTTGGTGCAATCTGCACTTTAGCAAGATGGTCTGAACATTATAAGCCGGTTTCTTTTTATAACACAATTTTAAATAACTATTCAAAAGGGTTACATTCAATTATATTATTAGATTACGATTCTAATAAAAATGAAACTATTCCATTAAC
Source organism: Microcaldota archaeon (assembly GCA_021821445.1). Lineage (GTDB taxonomy): Archaea > Micrarchaeota > Micrarchaeia > Micrarchaeales > Micrarchaeaceae > Mancarchaeum. Next base: position 40,282 of record JAKACK010000004.1, read on the forward strand.
AGATGCTATTAGTACATTAAAAGAAGCAGAAAATATTTATAAAGGAAATTTATTTAACAATAAAACTAAATTGATAGTGATAAACAATTTAGGTTCTGAAAATGGAAAAATTTTTTATATAAATCTAGACTCAATAAAAAATCTTAAAGGATTGAATACATTAATCCTTCCAGGTAATTTATCTGATATAGAATTAGAATGGATTGAAAAGGTATACGATAATCAAAAATGATAAAATGGCAATTTTATTAAATTATAATCAAAACAGTAAAGAGGTTTACTCAACAGACCAGTCTTCAATAGATATATTGAAAAATGGATTTATTGGTAATATTAAAAATGGCAAACTCTATTTAATACCTGAAGAAGCTTTATATCTTATTGATGTTAGAAATGCAGAATGTGCAGACTTAAATGGTAAACAGTTATCTTTTACAGATTTATCTAAGAAGTTTTCAAAAAGAAAAAAATTTATGGCAAGATATTTCACTTACAAAGATTGGAGAGATAGAGGACTTATAATATTGCCAGCAGATAGATTATATCTGAAAAAGGAAAATGACAATTCTAAAAATATAAAAGTTTATCCTGCGGATAAACTTAAATTAGGTAGATTTAAGCTAGAAGGAATATTCTTTCCAGATGACATGATTACGGTTATAGTAGATGATGCTTCTGGTAAATTAATATATAATGACTATTGGTTTGGGCAGTACGGAACCTACAAGCTTAGTGATCATGGAATTTTAAATAAACTTGATATATATGAAACCTTATTCTTGATTGACTCAAAAAAATTACATATTAAAGGTTATGATAGGGATAAAATATTGAAGGAAGGTTTACATATGAGACCTGATTTCAATAACCTATATTTAGTTTACAAAGACTGGAGAGAAAAAGGTTATGTTGTAAAAACAGGATTTAAATTTGGAACGCATTTCAGAATATATTTTCCGGGTGCAAAACCCGATAATAAAAATGCAGAGTGGACTCATTCAAAGCATGTTTTACATGTTTTCCCAAGAGATAGTAGAATGTTAATATCAGAATGGGCAAGAGCTATAAGAGTTGCACATTCAGTTAGAAAAACGTTTATATTAGCTATACCAGGTAAAAGTAAAACAAAGAACTTAGGTATAGACTTTCTATTATATCACAGGAATAATGGCAAGATAGAAGATCCGAAATTAATGAAACCTAAATATGGTATGTTATCTTTAAGCGAAAATGAATATATTGGAGGAAGTGAATTATCATCCATAATAAAAAATACAAGGGCTCTTGACTTGGAATTGATACTTGCAATAAGTGATAGAGAAACCTCCGTAACATACTATAAAGTTAGAAGGATAGAACTTCCATCTAGCAGATATGAATATTATGAAATTGACTGGATGCAGCCTTAACCTATAGGTTCAATTATCGTTGAAGTTGTAGAAAAAACTTAAATATAAAAATGCAATAAGTTAGTATATGACAATTTTAACCAAAAATGTGTTAATAGTTGATGATAGGTTATTACCATCGAACATAGTATTCGTGAAAAGTCTTATTAGGAATAAAAATGCATTGCCTTTGCCAAATAGAAAGGATAAAAATTATAATTTGAATTCTAAAGATTGGTATAAATTGGTAGGTATTCAAAATCCTGTTTACTCTAAAATTTACAATAATTCTTATGAAATTAAAGAATCTTTACTTATGTTTATAGGAGATCAAAAGTATAATAATAGAGTCTTTTATCTATGCAAACCAGAATCTATTGAAGCTACTTATAATAATAAAAAATATGAATTCTTATTTAAAGCGGTTTATAGCAATAATAAAAGATTAAATAGATTATTAAATTATGGAATTAGTAAAATTGCTATAACAGAATCGGTTTCAAAATTAATAAGCGTTTTTAATGGTGACAATGTAACCTTAAAAATGACAATTTAATTTTATACGGGCTCAGGGGGATTTCCATTTTTTAATTTTGGACCCCCGACCTACTGATTAAGAGTCAGCCGCTCTACCAAGCTGAGCTATGAGCCCAAGAATAAGTTTTCAATACTATTATAAAGCAAATAATTATTAAATTATCTCTTATTAAGTTCTTTTACATTGTGGTTTTATTATTCTGTTTGAAGATAATCCGAAACAATTTTATTTAATTTATCTGTAAGATTAGATCTAGCTGCAACCAGTAATATCTTTTTTTCTTTTAGTAAGGTGCTAAGATTATTAAATAATGGTGAATACTCTTTTAGTGTTCCTACTTTTTCTTTATTCCTGTTTATTATTGAAACTTCATCATTGCCTCCAGTAAATTTTATAATTTTTATTATATAATCATCGTGATTTATTCCAGATTGCTCAATATACCCTTCTAATTTTAGAATTAAGCTTTCATCATCCTTATTTTTTATCTCTTTATAAAATGCTCTTTTCAGTAAGTTTCTATTTAGTATGTCATTTATCAATGTTGAACCTTTAAACTTAGATAATTTGTATAATGCCTCATAATCTCTCATATGTACAAATTCTTCTGCATTTATATACCCATCTTCGACTGCTTGGTCTGCCACTTTGAGAAACATTGCTTCTGCTATAGCGGAGGCATGGTGGAAGTATACAGATTGATACATAAAGTATCGGGCTATAAAGAATGATTCTACATTCACTATTCCATTCGTATATATTGCAGGTTCATTATTTATGTAAGTTAGTGTACTTTTCAATCTAGGATAATCTATTACACCTAATGCTACCCCTGTATTGTAAGAATCTCTTAATAGATAGTCAATTCTATCTGATCCAATTGGACCTGTTATAAGCTTGCCCTCATTTTTACCTGAGAAGTATTCAAGTATTTTATTTAAAGATAAAGTTGAATTTGATATTATATCGCTTATAGAACTATTTTTTATTATATCATAACCTAAATCTTCATGTGACTTTTTCAGATATTTTTTTGAAATTGGCTCAGATTGATGTGAAAATGGTGGATGCCCTATATCGTGTAAAAGACCAGTTATTGCTAATTCTTCGTTAACTTCACCAAAAATATTGCTTGATATATCTTTGGTTATTTTCATTGTTCCTACAGAATGTTCAAACCTAGTACCATTTGCACTTTGATAAACTAAAAATGCAAATCCTCCCTGTCTTATATATCTTAATCTCTGAAAATTGGGATCTTCTATAATTTTATTTTCAACCTCTGAAATTTCTATATCCTTGAAAATTGAATCTCTAAAACGCATTTTATCCACTTTTTATAAGTTTTTTTCTATTAAAAAACATAACTATTATTGTGAGTATTATAACTGCATCTAAAAGGGTGCAGTATATACAAATTTTACCTATTATACCCTGACTTATAATTGAATATAAGAAACCTAAAAATCCTCCCATATACCATATTAGCGGGAACATTGATCTGTTTAGTTTATCGTAAAATGAGATTATGATTGAAACTATAAACCATGATAAACCCAATATAGCTAAAGGCACTCCAAATAAGATTGAATATTGGCTAGTTATAACATCAGAACAATCAATTATACCTGTATCAGGACATACCAATGCTTTAGGCTGAAAATATAGATATGATTCATATATTGCATCTCCCATACCTATTATCAATAGAATTATAAGTAATAATTTTAATTTTTCCATTTTTATTACCTTAAAATATTAAAGTAATGAAGAATAAGTTTATATTTTGTTATCAAATAATTTGTTTATTATATAGTAAACTTAAAAATCCATATTAGACATTAAGCGATATAGCATTTAGTTATTAAATTGCTTTGATTAGTAAAAATAACTGATATAATGGATATTATAGAGGTAAAATCACCAGGTGTTATAAAATTATTCGGTGAGCATGCAGTTGTTTATGGAAAATTATCTATAGCTGCTGCAATCAATTTATATGCAGTTACTAAAGTATATAAATCAGATATAAAAAATATTTCTTTAAAACTCAAAGATTTGGATAAATCTATAAATGTATCAAAAGAGGATTTATCCTCAATTTACAAAAATTATCTTTATTATTTGGATAAGGGAGATATTAAGGGATTTGTAGATTCAGAATTAAAATTTGATAAAAGCCTTTTACCTTTTCTTGTTATTGCTTCTAGGATACAAGAGGAATTTAAAGGGGATATTTCAGGAGCAACTATTTCTCTAAAATCTGATATACCTATAGGTAAAGGATGTGCTAGTAGTGCTGCATGTTCCTCTTCATTTGCTATTGCTTTGTTAAATTTTGCAAATTTAAAATTAGAAGATTCTACAATTATAGATTTAATTAGAGATGGAGAACGAGTAGTACATTTAAACAAAAATGCTGGTGCGATTGATGTATCAACCTCTGTATATGGAGGGTATGTATCCTTCAGTGCTGTAAAAGGTGCTGTACCTATAAAATCAAATGCGAAATTAAATTTGGTTTTAATTGATACGGGACCAAAAAAGAGTACAGCTGAAACTGTTGGGCATATAAGGGATCTTTATAATAAGGATAAGGAAGGAACATTATCTGAATTGGATTTGATTGAAAAATATTCAAATGAAGGATTAGATATTTTGTCTAAAGATAATATTGATAATAAAGATTTGGTAGAATTAGGAAAACTTATGTATGAAAACCAAATTATATTGAAGGGATTAGGCGTTTCAACTTCTGCTTTAGATGATGCTATAGAAAAATGTCGTTCTGCAGGTTTTTATGGAGCAAAACTAAGTGGGGGAGGAGGTGGCGGAATTGCTATAGGTTTGGTAGACAAAAATATAAAACAGATAAAAATAGGTACCTTAAATATAATTAATACAGAAGCTTCTGATTTCGGATCTTTTGAATTTTATAAATTTAAAAATCATTTAAAAAGTAGAGACAGGTAATATGATTAAATTAATAATTTTTGATTTAGGTGGAGTCATAGTAAACTATGATGAGATAATATATGCGGATTATATAAGCAATAAGTTTGATATACCATTATCAAAATTTTTGAAAGCTTTTGATTTTTACAATACAAAGCTAGAAGTTGATGCAATAAAAACAAAAGAAATGTATAGAGGACTTAGTAAAGAGTTTCATATACCTATCAGGGATTTGGATTGGAATCCTCCTTTTAGGAATAACGCAAAATTAAATTTGGAGGTAGTTAATTTTGCAAATAATTTAACTAAAAAATATAAAGTAGCCATTTTAAGCAATTTAACAATATCAAGATATCTTTATTTAAGAAAGAAATTTTTACCTAAATTGAAATTTGATAAAATGTTTTTTTCTTGCTATTTGAAAATGAGAAAACCAGATAAGGGGATATTTGATTACGTAGTTAATTATTTCAAGATCAAACCAGAGGAGGTTTTATTTATTGATAATATGGAAGAGAATATCGAAGGAGCAAAAAAACTTGGTATAACTGCAATTTTATTTGATATAGATTCAGATTGGAAAAATGAAATTGAAAAAGTATTGAATAAAAATTAATTTTTTTAATAAAAAATTTTGTTTTATAAATTTATTTAATCCTTAGATTAATAATTGATAAATATTTGAATTGTGATATAATATTATGATCAAAAAAGCTATACTTTGGAAAAAATTGGAAGATAACAAGGTAATATGTAATGCATGTGCAAGGAGATGCCATATTCCAAATAATTCTAATGGTTTTTGTTTCGTTAGAAAAAATATAAATGGAGAACTCTTCTTAATAAATTATGGTAATATCTCTGCAATGCAAATAGACCCAATTGAAAAGAAGCCATTTAATCATTTCATGCCTGGAAGTTGGGTGCTTGGAGTTGGTACAGATTCTTGTAATTTTGGATGCCGATTTTGTCAGAATCACGCAATTTCAAAATATAAAGATATAAATCAAGATTATATAAGTCCAAAAGAACTTGTTAAAATAGCGGTGGATAATAAATTAAATGGAATTGCTTTTACTTATAATGAACCTACCATATTTATTGAATATGCAATAGATGTTGCAAAAATAGCTCATGAGAATGGTTTATTCACAGTTTTTGTAAGTAATGGATATATGACACCTGAAGCTGTAGAAATGATTAAAGGAAATATAGATGCAGTAGTAATAGATTTTAAGGGTAATGGAGATAAAAAATTTAGTAATAAATATGAAACGGTTTTAAGTGATGAACCGATACGTGAAACTATACTTAACATAATAAAAGCAGGAATACATTTGGAGATAACCGATCTTATAATACCATACGTAGGAGATTCTTTAGAAGCAGGGGATAATCTTACTAAATGGTTAGTTAAAAATGTCGGAACTGATATACCAATACAGTTTACAAGATTTCATCCGGATTATAAAATGTTAGATTATCCTGAAACCTCTTATGGAGACTTATTAAAGCATTATGAAATTGCAAAGAAAAATGGTATGAAGTTTGTATATATTGGAAATGTGCCTGGAAATACCTATGAAAATACTTATTGTCCAAAATGCAATAAGCGAGTAATAGAGAGAACAGGATTTTTTATTACCAAATGGAATTTGGATAATGATAATAGGTGTATTTATTGTAAAAGTAAAATACCCCTTTATGGTAATTACATAAAGAATAATGATAGAAGCCATATTGAAGCTTTAATCTAAATTTTATCAGCAATAATTAAAATATATTTAAAAATACAATATCTAAATTCTTAATATATATTTGGTGATAAATTGGAATCTTTGAATGATATTGATAAAGTAAAGAAAATTACTGCGGATAAAGAGGAGAACTTTTCAGATTGGTATACTCAAGTTCTTATAAATTCAGATTTTGTAGATTATAGTGCTGTTTCTGGAATGATGGTTTTTAGACCTAGTAGCTACTTTATATGGGATTCAATTAAAAAATATACTGATGCATTTTTCAAAGAGGTTGGTATAGAAGATGTATATTTTCCGCTTTTTATACCTGAAAGATTGTTAAATAAAGAAAAAGAGCATATAAAGGGTTTTTCTCCGGAAGTAGCTTGGGTTACAGAGGGAGGTAATACAAAACTTGAAGAGAAACTTGCAGTTAGGCCTACCTCCGAAACAATAATGTATGATAGTTATTCAAAATGGATAAAATCTTGGAGAGACCTTCCTTTGCGATTAAATCAGTGGAATAATGTTGTTAGATGGGAATTTAAACACCCAACACCATTTTTAAGAAATAGAGAATTTCTTTGGAATGAAGGACATACAGCTTTTGCAGATGAAAAAGAAGCATTGAATGAAAGGGACGTGGTACTTGGTATATACGATAATGTTCTTAGGAATTATCTTGCATTACCTGGAATAAGAGGTAAAAAAACAGACAAAGAGAAATTTGCAGGAGCTGTTGCTAGTTATAGTATAGAACTTTTAATGCCCGATGGATGGGCAATTCAAGGACCCGATTTTCATAATGATGGGCAGAATTTTGCAAAAAGTTTTGATATAAAATATGTAGATAAATCAGGTGAATCTAAGTATGTTTATCAAAATACATTTGCAATATCATCTAGGGTAATTGGTATAATGATTGCGACACATAGCGATAATAAAGGTTTAATTATACCCCCTAAACTTGCTTATATCCAGATAGTCATAATTCCAATATACAATAATTCTAACAAGGATAAAATTATTGATTATAGCAATAACGTTAAAGATAGATTAAAAGAATTTAGAGTTTTGGTTGATTCAGATGGCTCTTATAGTCCAGGCTGGAAATTTAATGAATATGAATTAAAAGGCATTCCGCTGAGAATTGAAATAGGTAACAAGGAAGTAGAAAAAAATACAATAACAGTTAAAAGAAGGGACAACGGAGAAAAAATAGAATTGGAGATTAATTCATTAGGTAAGATTAACAGCATTATTGATGAGATGCAGGTTGATCTTTATGAAAAAGCAAAGAAGTTCTTAGATTCGCATGTAACAAAAGTATATGATTTTGATGAATTTAAAAAGAAAATTCAAAACCATATAGGATTTTTACAGGCACCTTGGTGTGGATCTATGGAATGCGAAGATAAGATAGCAGATGAAACAAAAGCAAAAGCTACAAATATGCCTTTTGATGCTCAGCAGGATTTAAAAGAAAATGATGTTTGCATATATTGTGGTAAACCTGCAAAACATATTGTAAACTTTGCAAGATCTTATTGAGTTATCTTTGAAAAGAGCAAATTTATTTAAATATTATAGAAAATCTTTATTAGTAAAATTATAATATATTTTAAATCTTTAAATTGTATAGTTTTAAATATTTTTAAGATTTAAATATAATGTAAAGCCCTGTCGTCTAGAGGCCAAGGACTGCGGGCTTTGGACCCGTATACGCCGGTTCGAATCCGACCGGGGCTATATTTGTGATCTTATGACTGAAAAATTATTTTTAAAAGATTCTTATTTAAAAGAATTTGATGCTATAGTAACTAAAATAGAAAATGGCGAAGTGCTTTTAGATAGAACTGCCTTTTATCCTACAGGGGGAGGACAACCCTCAGATACAGGATTTTTGTTTAAGGATAATCAGACTTTTAAAGTGACTGATGTTCATAAATTAGGGGATAATGTTTATCATGTAACTGAAAATTCAGAAAATTTAAAGGTAGGAGACCAAGTAAAAGGTAAAATAGATTGGGATAGAAGATATTCTCACATGAGATATCATACGGCTTTGCACATAATAGATGGTGTTGTATTTCATATGGGAAACGGAACTATGACAGGTGGGCAGATTTATGTAGATAAGGCTAGAGCTGATTTTGATATCCCTGGCTTAGATAAGGATAAAGTTTTAAAAATTTTGGAGGAATCTCAAAAAGTAATAGATGAAAAACACCCTATTGAAGTAAAGTTTCTCACTAAGGAAGAAGCATTTAAAATACCTGAATTAGCTAGAACAGAACCTGGAAAAGAGTTGATGAAAAAACTTGACACCTTTAGAATAGTAGATATAAAAGATTTTGATTTTCAATTAGATGGGGGCACTCACGTAAAAAATACAGGAGAAGTTGGTAAAATAGAACTTAGTAAATATGAAAATAAAGGATCACACCATAAAAGGGTTGAAATAATACTTAAATAGGTAATAGAAATATTAACAATAATTGAAAAGTTATAAATATAAATATCTTAAATAAATATTTAGTTTTAAATATAAACTAGTAAGCGTGTTTTTATGGAAAATAATGAAACATATGATTTAATAGTTGCGGGAGCAGGTATGTCAGGTAATCTTGCGGCAGGTATAGCTGCAAAGAAAGGTTTAAACGTACTTTTATTAGATAGGAATGATCCAATTAACGTTGGGAAAAAAACAAATTGGGGATGGACTTGTGGAGATGCGGTAGCAGGAACGCATCTTGACTTAGTTACTAAAAAAACAGGTATACATTTTTCAGAACCTGAATTAGATTTAAAAGTTGAAGGAGTTTACGCATTATCACCTGATCTTGAATCCAAATATATGTTCGACGGCGTTGGGTACATATTAGATAGACCTGAATTTGAAAGGAAATTGCTAAAATTTGCAATTGATAGTGGGGTACATTATGTACCTAATTTTGAGGTTGAAGGACCTTTAATGGAGAATAATTACGTTGTTGGTATATTCGGTAAAGATAAGGATAAAAAACCAAAAAAGTATAATTCAAAAATAGTTATAGATGGATTAGGAATTTCAACAGTATTAAGAAGGAGACTTCCGGATAATCCCTATGTAGATAGATTTGTAGATATAGATGATGTTGAATCAACAGGAAGATATATTTATGAATTTGAACTAGATCATGAAGATCCAAGATATTATGATCCTAAGAACGCTCTTATACATTTAAATCCAGAGCTTGCACCTGGTGGTTACGGATGGGTTTTTCCAAAAAGTGGAAATAAAATTAATGTTGGTATTGGTGTACAAAAATCTAGCTTAGAATTGAGAAATAAAAAATTAGGCAAGCATGATAATTTACAAACATTAATGGATGAATATGTAAAGTGGCTTCCTGTATTTAAGGATCTAAAACTTTTCAATAAAGATAATAATGGAAAAGGTATATGGTCAGTTGCAGTTAGAAGACAGATGGAAAGCTTAGTATTTAATGGCTATATGGGGATTGGAGATAGTATGGTTATGCCAAATCCTATAAGTGCTGGAGGAATAGGTCCTGCTCTTGTATCTGGAGTATTGGCAGGAGAAAATGCTGCTGAAGCTATAGAAAATAAGGATGTATCTGTAAAAGGATTGTGGAAATATAATCTTGATTATAATCAAGAGTATGGAAAGAAAACAGCAGGTATGGAAGCATTTAGAACATTCCTTCAATCATTAAATTCTGATACATTGAATTACGGAATAAAAACATTCCTTACAGGACCAGAAGCTACAGATTTAACAAATGGTAGAATACCCGAGTTAAGTTTAGCATCTAAATTTAAATTAGTATTAAAAGGAGCTTCAAATATAACAGCATTTTCAAACTTAGTTTATACGTTAGGTAAAATGAAAAAACTAAATGCAATTTATGAAGATTATCCAAAAAGCCCAGAGGGTTTTGATGATTGGAGAAAATCTGTAAAAAAGGAGTTGGATGAAGTAAAAGAGAAGTTTAAACCAAACCCAATTTAATTTTGAATTTTTTAATATTGTGTGTTTAAAGTACAAAGATTTATATTTTTTATAAATAAAATATTGATGATTTTATGATTGAGTATACTAAATTTGAAAAAGCTAGAATTGTAGGTGCGAGAGCTTTACAGCTAGCTTATGGTGCACCCCCTTTAATAAAAGTTCCTGAGGGTATAATAAATGCTATAGATTTAGCAAAACTGGAATTTGACAAAGACGTAATACCTATAACTGTAATAAGAGATTAATTTTTACTCTTTTAGGTTTTCTTCCATAAATTTTATATTCCCTAATAGTTTACCTGAAAGGTCATACACCTGAGAATTATTATAATCGAATATATTGTTATTAAATAGAGGATTTATATTTTTATTTTTTAAGTTTGAATTTACGGACTTTCCTATTATCATAGGATTAAATGCAGGTAATACTATAAGATTTTTTGTTTTTATCTCTTTATAAAATGAGGTAGCTACTTCATTATTAATGTTTGCTATTAACCATGCTTTTTCCTTAACAAATGTATTATTTCCTAATTCTATATTTACCGCTATGTGGTTATGTGCGGTTACAAGGACTTTTCTTTTCATAGCCTCTTTAGATGGAAAACGATTACCGTGTAAAAGAGCCACTTCACCTAAATAGAGCTCATGCTGTGTTTTTACATTTATTATATTATCCAGAAACGCATCGTGATTTCCATTTGCTATAATTATATTTAGATCCTTTAGATTGTTAAAAAATTTTTTAATTGATTCAAGCTCTATCTGTTCTGGATGAAGAATTGAATCTTTAATATCTCCTAAAAGTATTATATTTTTAGTTTTGTAAATTTTTGAAAGATTTATTATTTCTCTAGACATCATATCTGTTATATTGTATATGTGTATTCCTTGTTTAATTAGGCGCTTTTCATAGCCTATGTGTAAATCTCCTAATATAATGTATCTTTTTTTAAGAAAAGTTACTATTAAAGCGGGTTTGTTGTAAGCGAATTTTATATTTTTTAAATTTATCATTCTTTTATACCTTAAATTTTAATTATAATTACTTGATTATGCCCTTAATATTTATAGGTTTTTATTATATCTCTCTTTAATTTATATTTAAGTAGTGATATTTTTATATATCGATTTATGAAATTATCATTTCAAAAACGTTCACATTTAAATAGTTTGTATTTAATAATTAAAAGGGAATGATTTCTCATGGCGCTATGGTCACCCATAATAGGAAGTTTTAAAGGAATACCTATAGAATTGCATTGGACTTTTGTTCTACTAATGTTATTCTCTCTATTTATAAGTTTAAGTTTATTCGTTATACTTGCTATATTATTTGCTTGTGTGTTGCTTCATGAGATGGCTCATTCTTATACTGCTAAAAGAAATAATATAAAGGTAGATAAAATAATCCTTTACCCTCTTGGGGGAGGATCAATGATAGATTCTGATAATATAGATCCTGAACTTGAATTTAGAATATCGCTTGCAGGACCTATAGCAAGCTTCGTGATTGGATTTGCTTTTGGTGTGTTCACTATATTGATGCCAGGAGGTTACATAAAATTATTTTTGCAAGTATTTTTCTTATTGAATATATTGTTAGCAGTATTCAATATAATTCCATGGTTCCCATTAGATGGTGGAAGAGTTGTTAGGGGATATTATAGGAAGAAATATTCTTTTTTACAGGCAACTAAAAAGACAGTATTTTTGAGTAATATAATAACGATTTTGTTTATATTAGGCACATTAGCATATGTTGCAATAAACACAAGTTATACATTTTTGTATAAGGAATTTATAGTTTTAATTGATGTGTTTGTCGCTGTTTTTATATATAGCGGTGCAAAATCAGAAATGCAATTAGCTTATATTAGAGAGAATACAAAGGATACCCCATTAAAAGATGTTATCTCGGATAATTATATATTATTTAAAAACAGAGCATCATTAAAAGAGGTATATGATGCAGTAATAAAATATCATACAAATATAGTACTTTTCAATGAAAATGGTATTTATAAATTAATATCAAAATTGCCTGCACCTAATTTCAGTTCTTCAAATTTATCTTTTTTCAATAGTAATATGCCAGATTATTTAGAATCTCAACTTATCACAGTAAAATACAACGATAGTATTTATGATGCTTTCAATAAAATGCAAAACAATAATACAACACTTGTTGGAGTAATAAAAGGTAAAAAATTAATTGGAATTATATTAAGGCAACATTTAGATTCGTTTATATCATTACATATATCCAATTTGGCAAACGTTAAAGGGTGATTTTATACTTTACATTAATAAGATTTCAATACATAATTTTAAGTCCTTCAAAGGTGCAAATATAAAGTTTAAACAAGGCTTTAATTGCATTGTTGGACCTAACGGTGCAGGAAAATCAAATATATGCGATTCTTTACTCTTTGCACTTGGGGAAACTTCACTTAAAAGAATGAGAGTTAGTAAAACCACACAATTACTTAATTCGATAGTTGCAAAAAATAGCGATGGAATAAAAAAAGCATCTGTTACTATATCTTTCACAGGAGATGCAAATTTTACTATAAAGAGAAGTGTTAATAGTGAGGGAAAAATTAGTTATAGGCTTAATGACAAAAAAACAACTAGGCAAGAAATAATAGATATGCTTAATAGAAATGGTGCACTAGTTAATGAAACAAATACTATAACACAAGGAGAAATAATACGTATCTTGAATTTTAATATAAAAGAGAGAAGAGCTTTATTGGACATTGCTTCAGGTATAAAAGAATTTGATGAAAAAAGGCAGGATTCGTTAAAAGAGCTTGAAAAAGTAGATGCAAAGATAAGTAATGTAAAGGTTTTATTGAATGAAAGAGTAGGATTTTTAAATGAGTTAAAAAAAGAGAAGGATGATGCAGAAGCTTATGGTAAATTAGATGTTGAAATAAAAAGATTGAGTTATACCATACTAAAAAAAAGATTTATAGAAATAGAAAAAAATGTGTCTGAGATAAATAATAATTTAGATCAATATAAGGTTAAAATACAGGAGATTAATACAAGATTATCTGAATTAGATTCAAAAACCGCAGATTTTAACAAGAAACATATAGAGATTTCAAAGAAATTATCGGATAAATCACAGGAATTTAATAGGATAAACAGGATAATTGAAGATATAAATAAAGATATAGCGGTTTACTCTGCAAAAATAGAGGATTTACAAAATAATTTAAATAACATTTTGGAGCAAGTTTCATCTTATAAAAATGAAAGAGAACAATCAAAATTTACAATAGATAACAATAATAAAATTTTATCTACATTGAAAGATACACTAAAAGATCTTTTAGGAGATTATGAAAAATATGAATCTAATAATAATACTAATTTAGATAGTTATAAAGCAATACAAGCTTCATATGAACAACTTAGTACAAAGATAGATGAATTAAATACAAATAAAACAGATAAGTTAGTTAACTTAAATAGATTAAATGCAGAAAATGATTCTATAATCTCTGATATCAATAGATTAAAATCTGAATTAGATTCTCAGAGTAATAATCTATCTAATTTTATTAGGGATAAAACAGAATTAACAAAAAGGATATCAGAAGAAGGAAAAAATATAACTAAATTGAAACAAGACCGTATAAATATAGCAAAGTCCGTTGATGAATTAAATCGTAAAGTTATAAATTTAAGAGAACAGTTATCATTATATGGAGGTGCTACAGATAATCTTAATGATGTACTGAAAAAAACTATAAAAACCGGTTTTTATGGTAGGGCATATGAACTTTGTAATTATGATGAAAAATATTCTGATGCTATAAACGCAGCTGTTGGTGGTAGGCTTAATTATTTTGTTGTTGAAAACATGGAAGTTGCAAATGATGCAATTAAAATTTTAAAACGAAATTTAATGGGTAGAGCATCTTTCATACCATTAAGAGATTTATCAAGAACTTTAGAGATAGATAAAAAATTAAACCCTCTTATAAATTACATAAATTTTGATATTAAATATAAAAGTGCTTTTGACTATCTATTTTCAAATACTTACTTAATAAGTGATATTAAGGAGGCAAAAAATTTAGGTTTAGGTAGGCATAGATTTGTTACTTTAGATGGTGAACTTGTAGAACCATCAGGTATAGTTACAGGAGGACGTTCGAAAAATAATGTTGCTTATCCAGGTAAATTAAGAGCAATTTTAAATGAAGAGGAAACAGAAAGAATCGCTTTGATGAATACACAAAAGCAGATTGATGAGGATATAAATAACACTTTTATAAATTTATCCAAAGATCAAACAACTCTAGAAAATTTGATAAATAATAATGGAAGTTTGGAGGAATCTAAGAAAAAATATAATGAGGAATTGGATAATTTAAATAAAAAACTTGAGACAAATAAAAAAAATTCAGAGGAGTTAAGAGATTCAATAGAAAAATTAGATCTTATGAAAAATAAATTTGTATCAGAACTTGAGATTTTAAAAACAAAAATAAAAGAAATGAGCAACGATATGAATCAAGAGGAGGTAGCTAAATTTAAAGAATTAAAATCTAAAATAGATAATATAAAGGTAGAGATAGCATCTAAAGAAAAAGAAAATCATATGAATATGGAAAGATTAGATAAATTGAATTTAGATTTAGATAAATTAAATGAGCAGATAAAAACATTAAAATTGCAATTAGAGGATTATAACTTAAAAATTTCAAAATTAAAGGGGGAAAAAGAAAAAAATGAAAATGAGATAAAAGGTCACAATAAGAATTCGACCTCTTATTATGATGAATTAAAATCAATAGAAAAATCCCTTTCAGATTTAGGCTTTGAAAAAGGTAGTCTATCTTCAGATTTGACAAAATATACAAATGAGGTAAATAATTTAAATTCTAAAAAAGTTGAATTTGATGTACGTTTAACAGATATAAAGGCAGAATTGTCAACATATACTGAAAAAATAGAAGAAATCGATGGGAACTTAGACTTCTTAACTGAATTACTTAGTAAGGATAAAAAGAAACTTTCAGAATTTGGAAATGTTAATTTAAAAGCACCAGATATGTACAAGGAGAAAAGTAAAGATGTTGAGGAAACTGCGGATAAATTAAATGTCCTTGAAAGTGAAAAAGCATCTATATTGAATATGATAAAAGAGATAGAAGTCAAAAAATTAGAGGTGTTTAACGAAACTTTTGATTTTGTGAATAAAAACTTTTCAATGCTTTATAAATCAACTTTCGGTACAAATGGAAGGCTTAAACTGGATAATGTAAAAGACCCATTTAATTCAGGACTATTGATTTATGTTGAGAAAAAGAGCGGTAGAGAGGAGTCTGTAGATTCTTTATCTGGTGGTGAAAAATCGTTTACTTTATTAATATTGCTGTTCTCAATATTAATGCATAATCCTATGTCATTTTATATATTTGATGAAATAGATTCCGCATTGGATAAAGAAAATTCAAAAAAACTTTCAACCTTAATAAAAAAATTAAGTGAAAAATCTCAATTTATAGTTGTTAGCCACAACGATACTCTTATAACCTCTGCAGATGCTGTTTTAGGTTTTGTAAATCAGAACGATGAATCTAGAGTTGTTGGGATAGAGTTAGTTGATTTTAAAAATAAGGTGTGAGATTGACTAAAATTAATAAACGAAAAATTAAAAATATAAAAAAACATAAGGCTCATACAATTAATAGTCCTATTTATAACAAAGAATCTAAAAAAAGCAAAACAGAGTCTTCTTTAAAAGAAAATAAAAAAAGATTGGTTTTATGGCCTATTTACTTATTATTTTTTATATTTTTGATATTATATTTTATATTTGAGCATGAGCCTGATTTATCTATAATATTTGGATTGACGTCCTTTATATTACTTGTTTTATTGTTGGGATTTGAAATAACCTCTAGCTTTAAAAGTGAGGGATATAAAAAAGTTATAATCGAGGTATTTGGTACTATAATTGTGGTAGCTGTAATTTGGATATCTCTAATATATCTATTAAATACGAATTATCCAATAAATGTTGTGCCTAGCTGTAGTATGCGTCCTGCTTTAATTAGAGGAGATATTATTGCAATCTATGGAATAACTAATATAACACAGATAAAGGCACCTATTGTAAATGTTAGTAGCACTGAAATGAATGCTATTTTAAATCCTGATTATTCTGATTCATTATCATGTGTTGCTTATACTTACATAAATGGAAGTGTACATATATCACAAGATTACAAATCAGGTTGGATTATAGGGCTTTATAAGAATTATGGTGGGAAAGAGGAGATTTTGAATAATTCAAATGGTTATCCTATATCTTACAATTGCGGTGTTAGGGATATTAGATATAATAATGGTACTATTGGTAGAGAGGCATATTTAGAATCAATAACTATAAATAATCACACAATATCTGGAGATGCTAATAATAGTATAGTTGTTTATAGAACCCTACCTAGTGATTTATTTTATAAAGAGGGTGACTCTTTTATAGTTCATAGAGCTTATGTTATACTTAATGATAGTGGAAAATATTATATAGCCACAAAAGGAGATAATAATCCGGGATTGGATATGGAATATTACAATTATCCTCCCGAAGAAAATCAAATCGTTGGTAAGGTTATTGGAAAAGTTCCATATTTAGGGTATTTAAAATTGATTATTAGTGGAGATTTTTCACCTCCTGCGGGGTGTAATTCAACAGTAATACATTCATGGGAATCTTAAAGTGATAAAATGGCAAAATCTGATGTAGATAAGGTAACTGAAGAAACTATAGAAAAAGGAGGGATACTTGTAAAATTCTACTTTGATATGCAGAATGATGATAAGGACAAATTGCAGCCACTTATGACAGATTTAATAAATAATAGGTTAATGAAAGAACCTGGTATGGTATATTGTTATGGGGCTATAGAAGAACCTATAAAAGTAAAAGACACCTATAGTACAGTAGCAGAAGTAACTCTTTTATTTGATAAACCTTCTCATTTATTTAGGGTTTCTTTTAATTATGCACCTGCAGGTATAGAGATATTGAAACCTGGAAAAGATGTTGTTTTCACATCATTTGAATTGCAAACGATACTTATGGATTTGTCAGAAATATCCGTCAATTACTCCAAATATATATTAGAGCATATTATGAATAAAGATGAGATAAACGCAATAGGAACTGCAATAGATAATAGAAAGGCAGTTGGAGAAAATATATTAAAAGGAGAAGATGATAAAAAGGATAATAATGATAAAAATTAGTTAGTTTATTTTTCTCTATCTTTGTACCATACAGTACCATATTCGGTATCTTCAAGATTTATTTTATAATTATCTTTTATAAGTTTTCTAATTTTATCTGCTTCCTCAAAATTTTTATCCTTTCTAAATGAATCTCTTTTTTGTATTAATTCTTTAACTTCTTTTTGGAGAGGTTCTTTATAAAAATCTTTTTTAAGTATACCGAATATACCTGCATATTCTGAGATTTTACTTAGAATATATGATTTTGATTCTTTTGTAATTCCTTCGTGTGATTCTAAATATTGTCTGATTTGAGTCATTGCACTTATCAATCTCATTAAAGCTACAGACGTATTAAAATTTGCATTCATTAAGTCTGTAAATTCTGTTGAAAAGGTATTTATTTTGGCTAAAATTTCGTCTTCGTCTTTATCTTTTTCTTTTATTTCTGGATAGTTATATAGCATATTCAAAGTGTTATAAAGATAGTTTAATTTCTTTTCTGATTCTTTCATCATGTTATCTGTATAGTTTATTTCTTTTCTATAATTACTTGATACCATGAGTAATCTTAAAGCTTCTGGATCATATTTTTTTAATGTATCTCGTATTGTTATGAAATTTTTAAGGCTTTTACTCATTTTTACATTATTTATATTTAAAACTCCTACATGAACCCAGTACTTTACAAATGGCTTTTTTCCAAAAGCTGCTTCGGCTTGTGCAATTTCATTTGTGTGATGTGGGAATATAAGTTCACTTGCACCACCGTGTAAATCATATTGTGGTCCAAATACTTTATAGGTCATTGCAGTATCTTCGATATGCCAACCTGGTCTACCTATAAATTTTTTAGTTTTTGCTCTTATAATCAATTCTATTTCCCAGCTAGGTTCGCCAGGTTTAGCCGCTTTCCATAAAGCAAAATCATATACATTTTTTTTACCCTCTTTTGGTTCTATTCTGTGCTTTTGAAGTTCTTCAAGTTTCATTCCTGAAAGTTTGGTATAATCCTTAAATTTGTCAACATCAAAATATATATCACCATCTAAATCATATGCATAGTCTCTATCAAGCAGCATTTGTATTTGATATCTAATTGTGTCTATATAATCATGGGACCTCAAATATTCTGTTACTCCTTGTTTTACTCCGATAGTTTCCATATCTTCTAAAAATCTTTTCTCATATGTGCGTTCTAATTCTTCAGGTGTCATATTTTTTTCTTTTGCCTTATTTATTATTTTATCATCTATATCAGTGATGTTTTGTACATATGTTACTTTATAACCCTCATGTCTTAGCCAATTAGCTATTACATCGAATATTATGTAATTTCTAGCATGACCCAAATGTGCATCATCATAGGGGGTTTGACCACACACAAACATTTTGACAGTTTTGTCTTTCATTGGAATAAACTCCTCTTCGGATCTACTTAATGTATTGAATACTTTTAAACTCATATTACCACTTTTTTATTTTTTTGATCATCTATGTAATGACTTTCTAAATCATTATTTAGATGTTTTAAAATATTATCTTGATCATATTTATTTAATTTTATATTATTTATAATGTCCTTCATTGAAGTTATAACCGTATCATAATCGTTTAAATTTATTTTATAAGGAATTCCATCTTTACCTCCTAAATTATAAGAATATAGTACCGGATCTCGTTCATAGATTTCATCTTTGTATATTAATGATGATATTAGTGCAATTGACCTTAATGTTTTTCTTCCTATCCCTTTTACAAGTAGTAGTTCATCGTAATCTTTTGGTTGAATTTCGTTCGCATATTTTAATAAATTTGCCGCAGATTTATTTATATCTATATTTTCTAATATATTATGCCTAGAAGGTAAATAGTAGGCTTTATCAAAATTTATTATATCATTAAAGGATTCTTTAATCATATTTAGACTTGATGACTTAATTTTAGAGTTCTTATTAAATGTCAGGTCTAATGTGGTTTGCGATTTATTGCCATTTATAGATGTATTAGGCTCATTTGATAAATTTTCTAGATCTATTTTATCAGAACTTATTTGAAATCTGATTGCAGTATTGCTATTATTAGAAAACATTCCCTGCTGTACAACACCCCATTTATTTTTTGAGAATATAAAGTTATGGTGATATATTCCAAAATTATCATAAATTAAAGATGAGTCTATTTTAGCGGTTAATCTACTATATTTTATAAATTTATCACTATTTGAAATAGATAGGTAATCTGAACCTTTTATAATATCGTTAGGTGTTTTTAATCCTGCTTTTCCCTTACCCCCTGCTATATATACATCTGAATTCTCGTTTAAGGCTTCTTTTAATGCTGCCATAGTTACTGTGGTAGTCCCACTACTATGCCAATCATAACCTACAGCGCAAGATAGTGCTTGAAACCAATAAGGATCAGTTAATCGTTTAATTAATTCATCTGCGCCGAATTCATCAATAATTTCATTTGAAATTAGTGATATTAATTTTACCATTCTACTATATAGCCATTTTGGTGCACGGCCTCCGTGTAATGGTAAAAATGAATAACTTTGCATCATATCATTTTGTAAAATTTAGACTTTGCTTTACACCTAATGAAAATTTTGGAGTATTTGACATCTCTATATC
>JAKACK010000005.1:0-45380 GCA_021821445.1 Microcaldota archaeon
GATGAAGATATATTAACTATGTCATACGAAGCTTCTAAACAAGCGATAGAAAATTCAAAACTTGAATATTCGGATATAGATTCTATAATGTTTGGATCAGATAATGTTGAAAATAAAAAAGGTTTATCTTCATCAATGATAGGATTGTTAAATTTAAATCGTAATATAATGGCTTCAGATATCTCATCTTCATTTAAAGCAGCAACTTCTGCTTTAATACTTGAATCAGGATTAGTAGATTCGGGATTATCTAAAAATGGAATTGTTATCGGTGTAGATAATTTGATAAATAAAGGATATAATCAGCAAAATTATGGAAATTCTGCAGGGAGTGCTGCTTTTATAATTGGTAATGGCAATAATAATTTATTAGATATTTTAGGATCATCAAGTTATAATTCGAATATATATGATGAGTGGAATCATGATGGCAAAACCTTTTCGTCAGGAAGATTTGGAACAAAAAATGGTTATTTAGATTCAGTTGTAAATTCAGGAAATCAGCTTTTGAAAAAACTAAAATTACAGCCAAAGGATTTCAAGTATGCTATTTTTAGTCAACCGAATTTAGCATTACCTATGTCAGCAGGAAAAACTTTAGGTTTCGATAACGAGCAGCTTAAAGATGGAATTTTATTTGATAAAATAGGTTTTGCTGGATCAGCATCTTCTATGATAGCTTTATGTAATATTATAGAAAAAGCGAAAGTAGGTGATAAAATCTTTTTGTCATCTTATGGAAATTTAGATGGAAGCGATTCAATTGCTTTTGAGGTTAAAAAAGAGATTAAACCAAATAGAAATTTTGAACATTTATTAGGTCAAAAAAATTATATCAGGTATTCAGATTACTTAGATTTATTAAATAATTAAATTGTGGTGTTTTTGTGAGAGATGTTGCTATAATAGGAGTAGGGTTAACAAAATTTGGAGAGAGATATGAATCAGATTTGAGAAGTCTTATATCTGAAGCTGGAATAGCTGCAATTGAAGATGCTAATATATCCAATAAAGATATTGATATGCTTTATGTTGGAAATATGGCTTCAGGAAGATTGACAGAACAGGAACATATTGGTGCTTTAGCTTCTGATACTCTTGGTTTATCTAATCCTCCATCATTAAAAGTTGAAAATGCATGCGCGAGTGGTGGTACAGCTTTAAGACAAGCTTATTTGGCTGTAGCGGGCGGTTCAAGTGATTTTGCAATGGCATTAGGTGTTGAAAAAATGACAGATGTTTCAACCTCTGAAGCAACAACCGGATTAGGAGGTGCTGGAGATAAGACATGGGAATTGGATGAAGGTATTACATTTCCAGGTTTATATGCATTGATGGCTAGAAGGCACATGCATGATTATGGTACAACTGAAGAGCAATTAGCTGCAGTTGCAGTTAAGAATCACGATAATGCGTATCTAAATAAATATGCACATTTTCATAAACGCATCACAATAGATGAAGTTATGAAGTCTAAAATGATAGCAGATCCATTAAAACTTTATGATTGCTCTCCAATATCAGATGGTGCTGCAGCGGCTATACTGGTTCCTTTAGATATAGCAAAAAAGTACAATGACACACCAATTCTTATAGCTGGAAGTGGTCAAGCCAGTGATACATTGAGACTTGCGGATAGAGATAGTATAACCGGTATAAAAGCAGCTAGAATAGCATCAAAAAAAGCTTATGAACAGGCAAGAATATCTCCATCAGATGTAAATGTTGCTGAAGTGCACGATTGCTTCACAATAGCTGAAATAATGGCTATGGAGGATTTAGGATTTTATAAAAAAGGAGAAGCTGCCAAAGCCATAGAGAATGGAGAGACAAAGTTAAATGGAAAAATATCTGTAAATACAAGTGGTGGATTAAAGGGATGCGGACATCCAGTAGGGGCTACTGGTATAAAGCAAGCAGCAGAGATAGTATGGCAACTTAGAGGTGAAGCTGGAGAAAGACAGGTTACAAGAGCGGACATTGGATTAACTCATAATGTTGGTGGAAGTGGCAGTACTGCAGTTGTGAATATATATAAAAGAGTTGATTGAAATGAAAGAACCTATGTATGATTTTAGAAATTATGGTGAAAAAGTAAATCTTTTTGGTAATAAATGCAGATCATGTGGTGAAATTTACTATCCAAAACGTAATATATGCCCAAAATGTGGTAAAACAGAATTTGATTCTTTTAAAATAAGTGGTAAAGGGGAGATATATTCTTACACTAAAATAGAAGTACCTCCAGAAGATTTTGTAGATTCAAAAAGTTATTATGCAGCGATAATAAAATTGGAGGATGGCCCCCTTATTAATGGTATATTAGTAGATCCAAAAAATGACTTTGGTATAGACATAGGAGATAAGGTTATACCTTCCATGAGAAAAATAAAGTCAGATAAAGATACAGGAACTGTAAATTATCAGATAAAATTTGAGGATATTGGTAAAAAATAAATGGGGAACAGGAGATTTGAACTCCTATTACTAGCTCCCAAAGCTAGCAGTCTGCCAGGTTAGCGTAGTTCCCCAATAATGAGAATTATTATATTCAATAATTAATTAGAAAAATATATAACTATTATTGTTAGAATCGATTATATTATATGAATGGAATAATTTAAATTTTAAAATCTAAAATTTTTTGTTTCCAAAAGGTTTTTAAATTAATAATTACTTATATAAATGATTATATGTTTATAGCATTTACGGGCATGCCGGGAAGTGGAAAAACAACTGCAACTTTATATTTAAAGGATCATCATAATTTCTCTATAGTTGATATGGGAAGGATAGTTAGAAAAACTATGAATGATAGAGGTATACAGATAAACAATGAGAGCCTCAGAGCATTTTCAAAAGCTTTAAGGGAAGATTTAGGACCAAGTGCAACTGCTCAATTGACCTTACCTTATATAAAAAAAATGCACGGTAATATTGTTATAGATGGTGTTAGAGGACCAGAAGAGGTTGAATATTTTAAAGAAAACTTAAAAGATAAAAAATTTTATTTGGTTAGTATAAGTGCACCTGATTCTATTAGATATAGCAGACTTTCAGATAGAAAAAGATATGATGATCCAAGTACATTAGCAGGATTAAAAGAAAGAGATAATAAGGAAGTTGAATTTGGAATATTGAAATCAATGAAACTTGCAGATATAGTTATAATGAATACAGGAACAGAAGAAGAATTTTTTAAAAATCTTGATGTAACATTAGAGAGACTCAGAGGAGATTTATTTTCTTAAGGTTGGACTTTTATGTTTATATCGTTAGAAGGAATAGATGGATGTGGTAAAACTACACAAACACAACTTTTTGAAGGATACAAATTAAATGGAAATATGTTTCTTACAACTAGAGAACCTACTTACGGTTTTATAGGTAAGGTTATAAAGAAATTACTCAAAGAAGAAAATATAGATGGAAAAGAGATTCAATTATTATTTGCGGCTGATAGAGCATATCATATTAATACATTCATTAAACCCCAAATTAAAAAATTTAATGTTATATCAGATAGATATATAATGTCATCCCTTGCATACGGGATGGCTTCAAAATTAGATATTGATTGGTTGGAAGGTATAAATTCAAAATTTATACAGCCTGATTTATATATAATAATTGATATTGACACTAAAACTGCTATAAGTAGATTAGGAGAAAGAAAAAATACAGATTCATTTGAAAAACTTGAATTTTTAGAGAATGTTAAAAAAGCTTATAAATTTTTAGCTGAAAATTATAGTAACTGTTTTATAGTAGATGGCAATAAATCTGTATCTGAAGTACATAATTCAATATTAAAAATAATCCAAGAACATAGCAATATTTAATTGTTTTCGTTATTAACTTAATATAAGATGCTCCTATCGTCTAGCACGGTCAAGGACATAGGCCCTTCGAGCCTGAAACCCGGGTTCAAATCCCGGCGGGAGCATTCTTGGAGATTAAATTAAAAATATATAACATAACTTTTACTTTAAAATATCAATGTGGTTATAAATTATAATACCTTTTCAGTTATAGTTTATAGATTTTAGTAAATTTTACTAGGTTAAATTTATTTCTTATTATTATTCTTTATCTGAAATACCTCTTTTATACGTAAATTTTAAATCTTTGTTGTATTTTATCTTGGTTTTTGGTTTCATTCTCTCATAATCCGAGTTTATTTTACGTTTTATTTTATTTTCTTTGTATTTCGGATATATAATTCTTAAACCAGATACTTTTGCAAATTTAGTTAATATGTGTTTTTTCGGAGTGTATTTATCTAAAATATTGTAAACAGGTCTATTTCTCACAGAAAGTGTATCTGCTATTAATGATCTATGACAATTCCAAGGCATTTTTTCATTGCACATAATTGCTATAGTGTAGGTTTTTGATTCGAAAATTAATTTGTTTATGGTGTCAATAAATTTTGGAGATTGCATATAATCCGCATAACCCCTAAAAAGACGATTAGTCCAACCTTTATTAATGGATATACTTGAACTTTTCACATGGGCAGCAAACCCTTTACTATACTCATATTTAATATTGTTAGCATTTAACAGCTTTCTTAAATTTTCCTTTTGAAAATCCTCAAATTCGGTATTATTTGGATTAAATCTTATATCGATTACTTCATTTATATGATACTTTTTAATTATATTTAAAAAACTTTTAAATCTAAGTCTTTCTATTCCTATGGTGTATATATCATTCTTTTTTATTTTTAATTCCATAAAATCTCCGGTGTAACTGAATTATCTAGTAATCCAACTTCTCTGTTTCCATAAAGTAAATAAACCATATATTGATGTAAAGAACATCATTAATAAAGCTAATCCTCCCAATATAAATGTTCTTTTTCTCCTTTTATGTACTCTTATATATATTGCAAGACCAAATATTGTTATAGCAAATAAATTACCAAATGTTATTAATAAATATATCAATCTACCAACATGAAATCTTATAAAGTCTAAAGATGCTAAATGATATAGCATAAATGTATATTGGGATAAAATATTACTTGCGCCAGTAGTTAGATAAAAATCTAATCTAAATATACCCATTAGCAAAATAAATATTGGAAATACGTATAGATAAACCATTTCAAAGGTATAAAATTTACCTCTTTTGAAATAAGTTTTATCAAACAATTCTTTAAAAAAATAAAGATATCCTGCTCTTGACCATCTGATCATTTGTTTTGCAAATTTACTGAAACTTTTTTGTGGCTCAGTTTTTACATAAACGCTATAATCAATTAGGGTTTGATAACCCATTCTTGCAACATAACTTGTTATATGTCTATCTTCTGCTAGATTACTTTTAATACCGAATAGTAAATTCTCTCTATATTCGTCAGAATTTAAAAAGTCCTTTATAAGATCTGTTTTATAGGTACAACACCTTCCATCCAACACCATAACTGAACCTGAGTTGGACATAGCACTTAACATAACTTCTTTTATTTTCTCAAAAAATTCAGCAGAATAGGATACCCAATTTTTTTTAAGACGTATTGAAACTCCTACTCCGACTCCGCCTACTTTTACATCAAATTTTGATACTACCTTTTTTACTGCATTTTTTGGTAATGTTGTATCACTGTCTAAGAACATTACATATTTTGTTTTTACATAATTGATTCCAGTTGATAACGCTTTACGTTTTCCCTCTCTTACTTCTTTATATATAAAAGTTCCACCATTACTTTCAGTTATAGTTTTATAGGGTTCATAACTAGAATCACCGACAACTATAAAATTGGTATTTTGTTTTTTTACTGATTTTATACATCTCTCAAAACTATTAAGGGCTTCATTATAAACAGGCACCAATATAGTTACATCCTTATAAGTATCTGTTTTATTTAATTTTTTTTGTTTATGTTTATAATTAACAGATCGGTTTGCATTTATAAGATAATAAGATATCGATATAATTCCGAATACTGCATATACTAATAAAAAGTAATTTCTGAGAAATAACAATTTTCCACCTTAACTGTATAAATAATAATTTATCATGAATAAAAATATATCATTTTAAAAAGGTTATAATTCTACTCATATTATTTAGATGATGATGTTTTATTTTTTATATAAATTTTATTATGATATAAAATGGGCCCGCGGAGGATCGAACTCCGGATCTTTACCTTGTCAAGGTAACGTCTTACCACTGGACTACGAGCCCGAAAAATAATAAGTTTATATAATAATTGATAACAAACAATTATTAATATTTTGTTAATCCTTCTTTTGTTTAAATCTCAATTTAGGATTTATATTATTTGATTATTGACGATTTGAGATTAACCTTAATTAATTTTTATCTATTTATATTATTTATGGATGAAGATAATATATTTAAAAAAATAAATTCAAAAGCATTGAAATTATATGATTTAGAAAAAGAACTTTCTATTGATTCTAATGATGCAACAAATATAAGGCTTAATTATTTGGGCAATAAATTTGGTTTTGATACCTCTAAATTTAGTGATAATTGCATAGATTTTAATAAAGCCGTTAATCGTAATATAGAAAATAGCATAGGTTCTGTTAAAATACCTTTAGGGTATGCAGGAGATATAAAAGTTAATGGAATTTATGCAAAGTCTTTATATCCTATTTTGATGGCTACTACAGAGGGCAAATTAGTTGCTGGTGTATCAAGAGGTATTAATATTGTAGATTTAAATGGTGGGGTTAGCACTAAAGTTCTTTCTGATGGAATGACCAGAGATATACTTGTTGATGCATATAATATAGATAATGCTTTTATTGTAAAAAATTTCATAGAGAGTAATGAAGGAAATAATTTTTTAGTTAAAGCATTTTCTGAGAATACTTCACATGGAAAAATGAATTCTGTAAAAGTTTTTCAAATTGGTAAATTATTACACATTAGATTTAATGCATTTACTGGTTCTGCTATGGGAATGAATATGATTACAATTGCATCAAAACACGCTATTGATTCATTAATTGATCGTTTTAAATCAGATAGTATTGAATTAAAAATTATAAGTGAATCAGGTAATATGTGCTCAGATAAAAAACCTTCTTACATTAATTTTCTTGAAGGTAGAGGAGTTTCCATTACAGCTGAAGCTATAATCAGTGAAAAAACATTGAATAAGTTTGGCATTAGTTCTAGAAGCATTGAACGCTTAAATAGATTGAAAAACCTTGAAGGATCTGCTATGGCAGGTTCTAATGGATTCAATGGACATGTTGCTAATATACTTGCAGCTATGTATATAGCATATGGGCAAGATGTAGCTCAGATAGTTGAAGGTTCACAAGCAATAGTGGAAGCAGAATCTACAGAAAAAGGACTTTACATATCAATCTTAATGCCTTCAATTGAAGTTGGGACTTATGGAGGCGGAACTTCACTTGAATCCCAAAAAGAGGCTTTAAAAATGATTGGACTTTATGGAAGTAATGATTACAAAGGTATAACTCGTCTTGCATTTGCAGAAGTGATATGTTCAGTTGCGTTGGCTGGAGAGCTTAACTTATTAATGGTTGAGGCAGCAAATCAACTTTCATCTAGTCATGGAAGTCTTAATAGGAAATAAACATTAATTTAAATGTTTATAACGAATTATTATTTATTGATTGAATCACAGGGTTGATTGGATGCTTGATTTATTGATTGTTGCAATATTCATATTATTCGACTTTTTCATATCTCTTTGGGATGCTTACGCTAGTGGTGTTAATAAGGGAGTTATAGAAAAAAACGCATTTACAGGAATATTTACTAAAATAGTGGTTTACGCAGGTTTAGGGATAGCTTTTGCTGGAATGACCTATGTACTTATAATTATATTATCATTTATTCTATATTATATAGGTTATATCGGAGTAAGTGTTATAACTTACGCGCTCTCATTTGATTTTCTAGTGTTTGGTTTCCTTATAATATCTTTTGGAATTATTGTAACGATACAGTCCATTTTATATGCTATAAAAAGGAGAAGTATCGGTTCAATCTTTATCTCATTATTTAATGTGGTTATAATCATATGGGATGTTTCAGTATATGCAGAGGGATTTAGTAGTGCATTAAGAGTTGTTAGAAGAGGAAGGGGTAGATCTGCAGGATTTTATGAAATTATAATAGTTGCATTGATAATCGCTTATATACTTATACATACAGCGTATAAGAAAGGTATAAATTCAGTATTGGGAAAAAGTGGAGGTATGGGAGTAAATAAGTTGTATTAAATATTTATTTATTTTAAAAATTAATTAAAATTAGGTGATATTTTGGATGAACCATTATCAAATAGTAAGAATTTAGAGGGGGAAGATAATTTGAAAGTAAATTATTTACCAATTACAGCAGATTTGCCTTTCGTGGTTGATAAAGATGAAAAGATAGTTTATTATGCAAAACCAGATAAAAATATATACATACATAATTTATCTAATTCCTCATTTTACAGTATATTTGTACCCTTGATGGTTTTGTTTGTTATTTCATTGATAGGTCTATTTTTGGTTTTCGGAATAAATGATTTAATAATAAATTTACTTTTAGTCGCAGAATTGATTATCTTCATTTTAATATCATTGGTATCATATATGTTAGGTAAAAAAGGGGCAGAAATGGGTTACCCCAATCAAAATTATTGGATTACAACTAAAAGAGTAATCAGACAAATTGGTTTGACAACCTTATCGGCCCAACCTTTGGATATAACTCCAATTGATACTATATCAGGTATTGAAACCAGAGATTTACACCTATCAAAATTTTTCCAAGAGGGATGGAGTGTAATTGCAAGACCTATTGCTTTTACTGGTTATATGTCATCTACAGGTGTAGCTTATGGTGATCAATCAATTATAAAGATATTTCCACATTTTAGTGAAGAGGGCGCAAATGAATTTGCAAAATACCTTAAATATGAAAGAGACTTAAATAACCCGAATGCTAAAAATAGCCAAAATAATTCGAATACAAATTAGTTTGCTCTATTTTTATTATTTTTTGCTTTTTAGGAAGTTATATAAATATTAAATTTAAAATATATATGTGATAACATGGCTTTTACAAGCGATCTTTCGACAAGTGATTTTTGGCTTCTTAGGAAGCAGGGATATATGCCTCTTGGATTAGTAGTTGGAAACTCAGTTTACAGTATGGGTGTAGTAGGAGGAATGATGACAGGTATAAAAGGAATGGGAAAAGGTGAAATCCCCCAAATAACAGAACTTCTTTATAATGCAAGAATGATGGCATTAAATAGAATGTTGGATGAAGCTAACAAGCTTGGAGCTGATGGTGTGATAGCCGTAAAATTAAATATTAACTATATGCATAACGGAGAATGGATGGAAGTTACTGCAATAGGAACTGGTGTAAAGAAGGTAGATAATGGAAGTATGGGTGGAAGAGGATCTGATGACCCAATGGTTATGATACCTATGAAAACAGGAGATGTAAAAGATTCTGTCTGATTTTTATAATTAATTTTTTTTATAATTTTTATTCTTTATTTATTTGGTTTTGTATCATCCGTATTATTTACCATATCTAATACTTCACCGTATAAAAATCCTAAGATTATCCAACCGAAAAATGCATATACAATGTATTTATCTATTCCTGGTATTGAGAACAGTAAAACAAAAATTGATATTGCACTTGCAGTTAGTCCAACACCAAATTCTACCATGTGCTTGTACAACTTTTTTATGGATATACTTATTAATGAGAAACCTGCTGATATATGAACTAAAAGGTTACTTAAACCGGCTATTGCACCAAAAACTAAAAATGCAGTATATAAACCAAATAAATATGTAACAAATGTTATTATTATTACAAAAATGAATGCAATAAATATTTCAGATAGCAATGGCTTTCCATTGACATCTAATGATAGTATATTAGGAAACTTTTTATCTTGACTCATTGCAGAAAAAGTTCTAGAATTAGCTATCATATACGCTACCCCTCCTAAGGTACCATCATTTAAAGCTATAAAACCTAAGAATATTATACCGATAATCCCAAGTTTTATTGATAAAAATTCAATTATATTTCCGGTAAAATTTAAGGCACCTAATGAATAGAAGAATATGGTAGCCATAAATCCTCCGACTAATAGAACCGATATAGCAGCTTTACCTATAGTTTTAGTAGAATTTTTAACATCATCACTTAACGGGGCTATAGAACCATAACCTGTAGGTATTCCTAAACCAAATATTACTGCAACTAATATTAATGGAGGTAAACTCACAGGATCATAAAAATGCCAATGTGATGCGCTTAAAAAGAATACAGATAATGAAACTATAACAATCATTTCAATGATTGACATTACAGTTGCATATTTTGCGGATACTTTTATTCCCTTTATTACAAATGATGAAGCTACAATCGCTACTATTAATGCTAATAATGCTTGGTTTATCCCAGTTAAAACAAAAAGTACATATGCTCCTCCAATTAATAATGCACCCCCATAACTAAGAGAATACAGAAAATAGTTCCAACCAGTTTCAAGCCCAAGTTTTGATGATAATGAATAAAATGCATATATGTAATATCCTCCACCCCTAGTAAATTTTTTAGACATTATATAAACAACAAGTCCATTTGATAGTACAACAAGCGTTGCCACTATCATGGCAAATGCTCCAGCTGTACCTACCATGCTAATCATTACAGTACCGAATGTTAATAATGAAATAAATGGGGCTTGTCCACCAAAAGATAAGAAAAATACATCGAAGAAGCCTAATTTTTTTGAATTTTCAATACTTTTTTCATTATTTTTATTCTCGTTATTTTTCTCTTCTTCATTTTGTTTTATTTTATTTTCTTCATTAGATAATTTTGAATCATTATTAAGGTCTTTACTTACTTTTTCAGTTTCTATATTAAAGATTTGATGATTTATAGTACCTTCACCTTTATTATTTGCTGTTGCATTATTATTTGATTGATCAGAATTAACAATAGGTTGATTTTGAATATTACCGTTGTTATCTGTATTTATTTCATCAGGCATAAAAATCAGTTTTTCATTCAGTCCTTTTTATTATGTGGTAACCAAATTGTGTTTTTATTATTCCAGATACTTCTCCTTTTTTTAATTTGAATGCGGCATTTTCAAATTCTTTTACCATCATTCCTCTTCCGAAATATCCTAAATCCCCTCCCCTTCTTCTTGATCCATCTTTTGAATACTCCATAGCTAATTTAGAAAAGTCTTCTCCGTTTTTTATTTTTTCTAATATCTCTTTTGCAACAGATTCTTTTTCAACTAATATATGAGAACACTTTATTTTATCAACCATAAAATCAATATTTTATGTGATTTTATATTTAAAAAGCTAATCCTTTTGGTTGATTATAATTAGTTTTTATTTCTTACCTGTTTTAGTTTTAAATTTAAGCTCTATCTGTTCATAAGATTCTTCAATTATCTCTAATATACGAACTAGGTTTAGATATAAATCTTCATCCGATATTTTATTGATATTGAATATTAACTTTGTTACATCCTTTAATTGTGAATAAGTTGATGAATCTATTATTTCATTTTCAATAAGAAAATTTGGAATATTTTTAGAATCTAATTTTTGACCAAATTTACTCTCAGATTCTTCAATTAATAAATTATAATAATCTTTTATGGATTTTTTGGCAGTTGTTACGTTATTTTGTTCTTTTATGAAGTTTTCAAGATTCATTTTTGAAAATTTTTCTATATCCCTATAAGGTTTAGTTATTGTAATCGATCCCAAAATTATCATCTAATTAGTTCAATCAGCGAATACAAGGCAAAATCTTGAATCCTCCTTCAATGCTATGTCAGTTCTATTTTTCCAAGATTCACTTTTATATTTTTCAACTTTTATATTTTTTAGTATCTCTAAATTTTTTTTATCGATATCGCTTATAGTTTCTACAGATTTAAAATGATGATTTAAAGTTTTTACAATTCTTCTGGTTATTTCATTTTTATAATATTCATTGTCCATTTTTTGTATTTTTGCTATCTTATTTATACTTGGTAAATCCTTTAAATACTCATAATCTGATCTTATAAGCTTAAGATATCTATTTATTTTATCTGCATCCCATGGTCCTATCGCCATTACACCATGATATAAGAATGCATGTGTTCTACCTATGTGTTGTCCATGTCCTGCTATTGGTTTATTGTTTACCTTAATAGCATATGCTTTCCCTAGCTCTATATTATTTTCACTGGTAGATATCTCTTTTATTGCATTTAGTATCATGGAACCGAAAAATTTATGTATATCATCACCGTTTTGTAGTTCTGAATTCTTATTTAGAGGACCTATAAAACTGTATGAAAACACGTTTTTGTCAATATAAATTGGTTTTCCACCGCTAATTCTGCGGGTTACTTCTATATTTTTATCAATTACTTTTATATTACTTGGTGAATCAGAAGATGCTAATATTATTGAATCCTTATTAAAATCATAGGTTCTAAAAAAGAATTTATTCTCCTTTTCAGCAATTTCCATTAAAGCTTCATCAATTGCCATATTCTCAAATACGTTATTTTTAGAATTTCCTAAATATATTATATTTGAATTTAATTTTAGCCTTTCGAAATTAATATTTAATTTACTTATTTCAGACATAATTACCACTACTTTAATATTGGTTTTAATATATTTAGTCTTTGCTATAGGTCTATCTAATAAAATTTGGTTAATATGAAAATACAAAGATATAAATATTTAACAAGTAATATATTTTTAATAGAATTTTCAAGTTCAAAACGTTAATAATCTAATTATTGTTAAATTATATTAAGTATGGCAGTGAATGGATTTTGTTGTTGGGCTTATTCTATTTTTAAAATAACAAAAATCAGTGTTAAAATGACAAAATTTGAAGAATTAGGGCTAGATAAGACATTAGTAGAAGCTTTAGATAAACTTGGCATAAAAGATGCAACAGAGGTACAAAGCATTTCAATACCTGTGATATTATCAGGTAAAGATGTTGTTGTAAGATCAAAAACAGGTACAGGTAAGACATATGCATTTGTTTTACCAATATTAAATAAATTGATAAAAGAACCTATAGATGGTGTAAAAGCAATAATATTATCCCCAACAAGGGAACTTGCTATGCAGACCTACAAATCTATAGAATCATTAAAAAATCAAAATATAAAAGCGGTAGTTGTATATGGTGGAGTTTCAATAAATCCTCAGATATCAAATATAAAAAAGGGTTGTAATATCGTTATTGGTACACCTGGCAGAATATTAGATATAATAGATAGGGGAGTATTAAATTTGAATAAAGTAAAATTCTCAGTTATTGATGAAGCTGATACAATGCTTGATATGGGATTCATAGATGATATGAATAAAATATTGGATACTGCACCAATTGATAAGCAAACTCTTTTATTTTCAGCTACTATACCAAAGGCTTTATCATCAGTAATTAAAGGGCATACAAACAATCCAGAATTTATATCAGTAGGAGAAGATGAAAGTATAACGGTTAAAACAATAGAGCATACTTATTATATAACTAAAGAAAATAGAAAATTCCAAGTATTGCTATCCTATTTAAAAGATATGAACCCAGGTAAAACTATAATATTTAGTAGAACCAAATCCGGAGCAAACTTTATACAGAATGCGCTAAAAAATTCAGGACTAAATGTCATGCTCATGCATGGGGGATTAACACAAGATAAACGAGAAAAAGTATTGGGTAATTTCAAGAATTTTGGAGAGATACTTATAACTACAGATGTTTTATCTAGAGGTATTGATATAAAAGATATTGAAACTATAGTAAATTACGATATACCTGAAAATCCTGATGTATATGTACATAGAGTAGGTAGATCTGCAAGAATGGGTAAAAGTGGAAAAGCATTTAATATAATAACAGAAAATGAACAAGAGCTAATATATGAGATAGAGAAAAGGGATAAAATAAAAATTAAGGAAGTTGATTTTTCTATTGAAAAATATTCAAGCCTTGCTTCTGAATCCATTAGAAAAACTATTGCTTCCTCTGATAATAGAGGTAGAAGATTTAATGGAAGTGAGGGTGAAAGAGGAAGATCTAGAACAGGTTATAGGGGACAATCACACAGTAGGTATGGTTCTTCAAATAATAGAAGATCTGGAAGCAGTAATTATGTATATGGAGGAAATAGAAACCATAGGAGCAGTAGATCTAACGAAGATAGATAATCAAAAATAAAAAAGTTAAGTATATATTTTTTATTTATAGTAGCCATTATTTACTACTATAAATATTATTTACTATTTTTTGTAAGAATACACCATTTCTTTAGCTAATCCATGCCTTACTCTATCTCTGCTTAAAGTTCTCTCTAATTTTTCAGAACTTCTAGTAGGTCTTTTGTTTTTAACTGCTATATTAGTATAACAATCCATGCAAAGCATACGATTATCAATAGATAAGTTAGATGCATTGAATTCTTTTGAAGCAAGAACGAATTTAGGATCTGCTTTTTCTAATTCTTTCCCACATAACGCGCAGGAAACATTATCTCTTAAACCTTTACCCATTTTCACCATTTTGTTCACCATATCCATATTTATTTTGTTTTTGAGATATTTATATATTACTATTCCTTAAAAAGCCATATATATTTCAATAATTTACCTAATTTTACTCGAAAAATCAACAACATAATCAAGTAAAGCTTTTTAAAGGTATTTATTTATCAAAATTATGGTTGGTTTAGTATCATCATTATTGCAGCTTTTACTTCTGATATATTAGCATCAGTCTTTATTGATTCATCACTCATATGAGTTTTTGATACTTCAAATCCTAATTTGACGAGATTATCCATTACTTTTTTGTAACTAACCGATTTTACGCCCATCATTTTTGTAATGGAAGGTATATGATAATAAAGAGGATAATCAATTTCGTTGGATATGCTTGAAATAAACTTTTTTTCACTTTCTGGATAAATTTTTGAATTTTCCATTATATCCTTTACTTTCATCACTGTTTTATTATCTTGTATTTTTCCAATCCACAAAGGACCTGCATTTACGTATCTATTTCCACATATATTACAGTTAGTATTTTTTGGAACTAATTTTGATACTTCAAAATTTCCGCAGGATTTACAATAGGATATATAACCAGTATTTTTATAGCTGTTAACAGCATTTAATGCACCGTGTTTAAATTTTATAAAAACTCTCATATAATGCAGATAGGATA
This sequence comes from Microcaldota archaeon, assembly GCA_021821445.1. Lineage (GTDB taxonomy): Archaea > Micrarchaeota > Micrarchaeia > Micrarchaeales > Micrarchaeaceae > Mancarchaeum. The sequence goes on from JAKACK010000005.1 coordinate 15,265, forward strand.
TACTTATCTCAGGTTTAATACCAAAATTAAATAGAGATGCAGTTCTAGCTATTGCACCTATTAATATTCTTATACCTACTTCATGACACATTTCATTATGTAAAGGTTGGGTAGAGTAAACTTTTAAACAAGCATCGTAATGAGCACCGCATAGCACCGCTACATCTGTCGATGTAATCATACCATAACTTCCATCTTTTGCAAGTTTCATTATGTCATTTAAATCTGGAGCAGCACTTCCGAAAGGATCTAAATCTATAAAATTGTATCTTTCATGATCTAGTGAATTTGCAAACTCTTGCATGCTTGTATTAAAGATACTTATTTTATTTTCTAATTTATTATATTTTATATTCTTAGATAACTCATTGAATGATGTTTTGTTTATCTCCAGCATAGTGATGTTTTTTATCCCTGTTTCCTTATAGTACCTTATACCTCTTATTCCAGTGGCTGAAGTTGTATCTATAGCACTTAATCCTTTACTATCTTTGTTAATTACTGCGTTTATGAAAGCTATACTTAAGTCTCTTGAGAGTAAAGCTTTTGGATTTAAAAAAGCTTCATTATAGTATTTTATTTTAGCTTTACCCTCCTTATATATCATCATTCATCCCTCTAAGATCTAAAAGAGCATCAAATAATCCGTGCGCATATGATATACATGAAAAAGATGTATATAAATCCCCTTTTTTTAAAAAACTTTCTGCATCTGATGCATACATTTTTGACATTTCATACACATATTTTAGATTTTTGTTTTCACTTAGCTCTTTTTGTATAGAAGCTTTATCAAATTTTTTAATATTCTTATAAAAATAATCAATATCCTTCTGTATTCTATCTTCAATATTTGACATTACATCACGTTTTTATATTTATATCTATATATTATTAATGTAAATTTATAAAGGTGTATTGATGGCGGATAACTGGAGCGATTTTACTGATCAAATTATACAGGCACTCTCGGATAATATAACTAGAGATTATGGTGCTAATTTATCTGATGTTTTGGCTAAACCTGATAATTATGTAGATAATGAAGATATGAAAAGAGATTTATTAAAAATACAAAAATATGTTAATACTTATTTAGATAGTTTGGATTCCTCATTAAAAACGGAACGTGAAAATCTCAATAAGGATTTAAAAAACTGTGATGATATAACTAATAATATAAACAGTATATTAACTAACTCCGCAAAAAATAGTACCCCTATAATAACAATTAATAATTTTACAGATAGCAAGGGGGATAAATTTACTTTTTATATAGACAATTTTAATAATTCCTTATCAGATCTTATTAAAAAAGTAAGCAAAAATTCGTTATTTATTATAGATAATACAACCAAATATAATGATTATAAAATTGGGGAATGGTTATTTGTAAATGATATTAAGATTTACGATTTTGTAGTGATGTTAAAACCTAATTATGCTCTGGATTTAGATTCAAGTAGGGCTGAATTCGATATGTTATTTGGAAATGCTGAATCTATCATAGGTGCTTATAACAATGATTCTAGTACTGAATCAGATTCTGAAAATAAAAACGAAGATACAAGCAATACCCAAGAAGTCAATAACGATGAAATGAATAATGATAAACAAGAAAATTCAGATTCGGAGAAAGGAATTTACAAAGATTTATATGAGCATGGTTATAATGGGGATAAAGATACTGCGGAATCAGCTAATAATACAGAAAGTAATAAAACTGAGAATAATATTAATGAGGAGGAAGCAAACGTTAAGAAATCCCCTGATTCAACAGATAATCCTACAGAAAACCTTGATACTTCAGAGATTAATGATAATGAAGAAAATGCTGAATCGGAAACAGATTCTGATGAATCTGATGAAGAATCAAACGATTGAATTGGGCATATGAAAAGGAATAAACTTTTTTTAATATCTATAACAGGATCTCCTGCATCTGGTAAATCTTATTTTTCAAAAATTTTGTTTGAACAATTGAATAAAAAATTTATTAATAAGAAGATATATTTAATTGAAGTTAATGATATTGTAGAAAAATATTCTCTTTATAAAGGTGTTGATAAATTTGGTTCCAAATTAGTCAATGTTGGTATATTAAAAAGCAAAATAGAAGAGATTATAAACCATTATAGTGGAATAGTTATTTTAGTAGGGCATTTATTGGCAGATATTAAATTAGATTATGATATAGTGGTAGTAAAACGTGAGCACTTACCAGTATTAGAAAAACGTATGATTGATAGAGGGTATAAAAATGAAAAGATACGTGAGAATCTTATTTCAGAAGCCCTTGATTATTGCGGAGAAAATATATATAGAGGTAAGATATTTCAAGAGATAAGATCAGATAGAGATATTATAAACATACTAAAATTTATATTGAATTATGTTGATTCAGAATTTTACAAAAATAGGTCTGAGAAAAAATATTTACTAATTGAAAAACAGTTTAATGAAATGCTAGAACTGAATAATATGATATTAAATGGAAATAGATATAATTTTTAAATTTAGTAGTGATTCATAATAATTTATTTTTTAACATTGATTCAATTCTTTTTTTGTAATCCTTGCTTAGCTCCTCAAATTCTAGTAATGATATTTTTGCATTTTTTTTACTATTAGGTATTACAAATTTATGCTCTTTTATCATAAACTTTATTACTTCTGAGGGGGTTAAGAATTTTGATTTTTCTATTGCGTATAGATTTGTGTCTTTTATAAATACAAAACCTGATTTTGTATGCTTTTTATAAAATTCTTTAGAACCTTGATTTATAAAAATTGAAGGGCCTTTTATAATATTTACAGATAATTTATTATTTTCAAATACCAATAGGATAATTGCGATATTATTTTTTATGTCTACTGCTGTTAATATAGGATTAAAATTATATTGAATTAATTCTGCTTTAATCCTATCACTTAATTTTGCTATTTGAGGCCATAATGTATCTTCTGATATATCCGGTACCTCCATTGATATTAATTGTATTTTTAATCCAAATTTATTAACAACCTTGTCAATATTAAATTTAAAGTTTTTATTAGAATTCAAAAAATTATCTTTTGTAGGGTTTTCAAGCAAATTTCTGGTTATAAATATTATTTTCGCTAAAGATTCTGGATATACGCTAGCTGCTACATTTCTATTGGAATCAGTCGGATCTATTATTATAAAATTAGAATTAAACTTCTTTAAATATTCATCTTTAGTTTCATCTTCAATAAATCTGTTATTTTTTATATCTATAACAGTATTTGGTTTTATCTCAGATAATCCCTTTACAACATTATAAAAGTTTCCATAAAAATATATAAGAAGTTCGCATTCATAACCTGAAAAACTATGAATTTTTGCTTCAGCTCCATAAATATTATGTTTTTTAAGGAAATATTTTAATAAGCGAACATCATTTTTCTGATTTGGTTTTAAATGACTTAATATGAATTTATTGTGTAATTGTGTTCTGTCAACTGCACTTCCCATTTCATTAGCATTATTTATTTTAAAAGCAGGTACAAGATCTGCTGTAATTTTATACATTTTATTTGTTAGTTTTATATAGGGGTGTTCTGCATATTTTATAATATAAGTTTCTCCAATTTTTTCATCTATAATTTTTTTTGATAGATTGACAGCTTTATTCTCCATTTCTCTCTCATTTAATATTTTTGGAAATAATAAAAATATATCAATATCAAAACTACCTTTAACCTGAGTTCCTCTTGCTGTTGAACCTGCCAATATAACCTCTACATCTTTAGGCAAAGTTTTTTTAAGTCTTGATATAAGATTATCTGCATAATTCTTTGTTATTTTAAGTTCTTCTTTAGTCGGCTCGACATATTCTAATAGCTCGTCACCTAATTTTTTTAATTTAATTTTATTTTGATTTTTATCATCTAAATTTTTAGGTTTCATTTGATCAGCATTTTATTCAAAATATTTATATTCTATAAATTTTACTAAGTTATATTTAAAATTTATAATTTACCACAATTTATATATACACCAAATATATTATATTATAGTTATAAATATTTTTGATTGAATTTTTATTATTTATTTTAATAAAACTTGAAATTTTTGATATAAATTGATTCTTATTAGATTTATGGTGAATTATATGGATTATGTAAATAATGTAAATGAAACTGAGAATAAAGAGGAAGCACGGGAAGTAGGTAAAATATCGTATGAAGCACTTATGAAAGCAAAGGACATGATTAAGCCAGGTGCTAAACTAATAGATGTGGCAAATGAGGTTGAAAATTTTGTTATTGATAAAGGCTATGATATTGCTTTTCCATTAAATTTATCAATAAATGATGAGGCAGCTCATTATACACCTGCTTATATGAATACAAAAACATTTGGAGATAACGATGTTGTTAAAGTAGATTTTGGGGCTGCCAAAGATGGGTATTTAGGAGATTGTGCGGTTACTGTTGATCTATCTGGAGAATATTCAAATTTAGTTGATGCTACTAAGGAGGCATTAGAAAATGCCGTGAGCATTGTAAAAGCAGGAGTTGAGATTAAAGAAATAGGGAAAATAATAAATAAAACTATAGTTGACAAAGGCTTTATACCTATAAAGAATCTGGGTGGGCATGGTGTTAACATACATGAATTGCATGCAGAACCCTTTATAGCTAATTTTGATAATGGAGATGATACAAAGTTAGTTGAAGGTAGACGTATTGCAATAGAACCTTTTGCAACTTTGAAATCAGCTAAAGGACTTGTAACTGAAAGTGAAACAGCCGAAATATTTGGATTCGTGGAAGATAATCCATCTAGATTACCTTATGCTAGAAATATCCTATCTGGAATCAAGGATAAATATAACTCGGAACCTTTTGCAGCTAGATGGCTTGCGGATAAAGTAAAATCAAAATTTGAACTTTATTCTGGAATAAATGATTTAATAAAGATGGAAAGTATTGAACCTTATAATGTGTTAGTTGAAATTAGTGGAGGAATGGTAGCACAAACAGAATATGAAATGATAGTTGAAAAAGATAGTTGTGATATTATAACAAAACTTTGATTTTATAAGGTGTATTATATAAATTCAAATTTGGAGATTTATATTTTTAGATACAAAGGCGTTTTATTTAATTTTACTTTAGATAAATCTTTTTTTAAAGGCACTGTTATAGTTTTAGCCTATGGTATGCCTGGTTCACCTTTGAGTGTATTTGATAAATTGGTAATAAAATTAACAAAGAAAGGTTTTGGTGTAGCAATACCTGAATATATAGGTACCTTTGATAGCTTTGGTAAATTTGATTTTAAGAATGCTGTTGATAGTTTAATTTATACTATTGATTCAATAAAAAATAACAGAAGTTATGATTTATTTACCAATAAAAAGATAAGCTCAAAAGTGAAACACATCATTTTAATTGGTGGTAGTTTTGGTGGAAGTATAGTTCTAATAGCTGGAGCTAAATCAAAATTTGTTGACATGATTGTGGCAATAGCACCTGTAACTGATTATTCTGGAAAACTTAATTATGAAAATGAAACAGGGATTGATGATTTGGCCAATCAAATACACATATTACAACCAGTAACTTGGAAAGTTAGTGATAGCGCCATTAGAGAATTAAAAATTGGGCATATAGATATTAATCCTATTTTGCATGTAAAAGATATAGCAAAGAAAAAAGTTATACTTATACACGGACTTAATGATAAATGTGTAAATTATAAAAGATCCTTAGATCTTTATTATAGCTTATTATTTTTTAATTGTAATGTAAAGTTAAACTTAATACCAAAATTAGGGCATATTGGTATAAGTGTTTTAAGAAAACCTAAAATTTATAATTCGGTATTGCAGGATTTTTATAAATTATAATTACTTAGTTATCTACTATGGAATCTCTTATTTCCTTAATTGCATTATTATCGTGTGAATATATATAAGGAGAGATATCAAGATCACTTGGACTACGCTTTAATTTTTTTGAATAATTTGAATGCAACAATTTATTTACCTCTTTATTGTAGTCATTCCAGTTAACACCTAAAGATTCTATATATTGTTTTTCTACTTCAGTTGCAACTTCGTGTGCATATGGATATTCGTAATCATTATCAATAAGCCATTTTTCAGTTAATTCATGATGCCTTCCGATACTTTCTAGCAAACTTACTCTTATGCTATTAACTTTTATTTCGCAAGGTATATTCCTAGATATATAAATTATTTTTCCATCAGTAGAATAGCCTCCAGCATATTTTATATCATAATCTCTATTTATCTCTATATCTATGCCGGATTTATATATTAGTATAGATCCAATTTTTTCATTTTCTTTATAAACCTCTTTATCCTTTAAATCGACCGTTTGACCATTTTTAAAATTAACTTTCGAAAAGAATTTTATATATGAGGGTAATTCAAATGCTAATGCTGAAATTATATAGTTATCATCAGATTTTATAGGATTCGGTTTGTGCTCTATTATATTATAAGTTACCATAATTAGTATTAATATTACAAACATATTATAATTTTTTCGATAATGTTAGGATGGATTGCTCCTGTTTTATAGGTTGCTTTTAAAATATTCAGTAATTTATGATTTCTGTTTTTTATATTTAAAAAATTTGAGAATGGATAAAATTTAGAGATTAAAGATAAATAGAAAGTTATAAAAGCTTTAAACTTGTAAATTGATTGGTGTTTCTATGAAATTGAACGGGTTAGATTATTCAGATTCTAGTATTAATTTTTCAGTTAAGCATTTATTTTCATCCTTTCACGGAAATTTTTCAGAGTTTGATCTTAAAATTGATGGAGATACAGATAATTTAACAGATCTAAAAGCAAATTTAACGGTTGATATATCTACAATAAATACCCATATTCAACTTTTAAATAAACATTTAATGGAAAAAGAGGAATTTTTCAATGTTAAAAAATATCCAAAAGCTACTTTTATTTCTACTAAAATTGAGGACAAAGGTGATAACAAACTAGTAGTTCTAGGAAATCTTACCATAAAGGATATCACTAAAGAAATAACTATTGATGTTGATTATGTTAATAAGAATAATTCATTTGTAATAAATTTTCACACACATATAAATAGAGAAATTTTTCATCTTAGATCTACATCTATTTTAGACAGAACTGGAATTTTAATATCAAATAGGGTAAATATAGAGGGCAGTTTTAAATTTTCGGCTTGATTTTATAGAGGATCTTATGAATTACTCAGATACAACAATTATATTACCAGTAAAGAATGAACCTTATGCATCTCATATTTTAAATGATATCCTTAAGATATTACCTAATTCAAAGGTAATAATAGCTTATTCCGGAAATATTGATGATTTAAAATCTTATAAGTCTAATTCTCAAATAACATTTTTGAAACAAACAGGTAAAGGTAAAGGAAATGCGTGTATAGAATCATTTAATTTAGTAAAAACAAAATTTGTAGGATTGGTAGATTCAGATGGTACCTATGATATTACAGATTTAGCAAAAGCAATTGCTTTGATCAGAAAAGGTGGAGATATGGTGATGGGGCAGCGTATAGCAGTTTCAAGAGAGGCAATGCCTGATTATATAAGATTTGGTAATTGGGTTATAACCACAGTAGCTAATATTCTTTATGGTATGCATCTAAAAGACTCTCAAACAGGGCTTAGGATAATTAGAACTCAAGCATTAAAATCAATTAAGCTTACAGAACAAGAATTTGGAATTGAAAGTGAAATAAATATAAAAATGCATAAAAAGGGTTATGGTATAAAAGAGATGCCAATTAAATATCATAAAAGATTAGGTAGTAATTCAAAACAAATTAAATTTTTAGATGGAATTAAATTACTTATAATCGATTTCAAATTCTTTTTAAAAGAGGATTAAAAATTTATTTTTAAGATCTATTTTAGTTTGAATTTTATTCATCGTAGTCTGTTAATTATGGAGATATTCTTTTCCTATCTCTTGGGAATAATGCACACTCACGTATATTCTTCATTTCAGTTATTTGCATAGCCAATCTTTCTAAACCTATACTCCAACCGGCGTGAGGAGGTGCACCACATCTAAATGCATCTATGTAAAATTTAAAATTGTTTGGATCCATACCTCTACTTTTTATAGCCTCTATTAACATTTCAGGTTTATGGATTCTCTGTGCACCGCTTGAAATTTCCATACCTTTATATATTAAATCGTAACTGTGACTTAATTGCTTGTTATCCTCATTAGGTAGTGAATAAAATGCTCGGATACTAGTTGGAAACTCTGTTACTAATACAGATTCTCCAAAATATTTTTCAATTAATTTTTCGTCATCTCTAGAAAAATCATCACCAAATTTTATATCCTTTCCTTCGCTGTTAAGTTTTTTAATTATTTCAGAATACTCAACAACTTTAGTTTTTGGTACCTCTAAATTTATATTCAAGGTTTTTAAATCCTCTGAATTATTTTTTATAACCTCTTTTATTATATAATCCAACGTATCAATTAGCATATTTTCAGCATCTTTATAATCAACAAATCCCATTTCTACATCCATTTGTGTTATTTCATTTAAATGGTATAGATCGTTTGATTTTTCAGCTCTGTATACTGGCATGATCATATATACTTTATCAAATCCCCCTATTACTGCGAGCTGCTTGTATAATTGAGGGGATTGAGCGAGATATGCTTTATCTTCAAAATATTGTATTGGAAATAATTCAGCTCCACCTTCAGTTGCTTCTGATACAATAGATGATGTTCTTATCTCATGAAATCCTTTACTATTTAAGAATTGATTGAACGAACTTAATATAGTTGATTCTATTTTAAATATTGCAGTTGTTTGCAACCTCCTTAAATCTATATATCTGAAATCAAGCCTGGTATCAAGTTCTGCGGGTACCTTTCCAGTTGTTTCAAATGGTATCATTTTGCTTATAGGATTTAAATCAGTTATTTTTAATGGGACTATTTCAAATCCTTTTTTAGCAGTATCATTCTTTTTTACTATACCTTCTACAGAAACTACACTTTCTTTAGGTAAATCCATACTTTTAATTATTTCATTATCAGTTACGCCAGATTTGCCTATTATTTGTACTATACCTGTAGAATCCCTTAAAAGCATAAAAGTTATAGAACCCAATTTCCTAACCTCGTGGACCCACCCTGCTAGAGTGACTTTTTCTCCATCCATTTCTTTTGAGACCTCGGAAATATAATTTGTTCTTATCAAAAAATCACTATTGATATTTAACTAAAAATAGAATTTTAAAAAATTAAAAAAATTATTTTGTAAGTACTATTTGTATTGAACTTACCTTTGATTTTGTTCCATCTTCATTTGTAAGTTCTTCTGATGCTGTTGAGATATCTTTTTGTTTTACGTTTGTAAGGAACTTGTTTATTACTATTTCTTTTACATCGACTGCTTTTGATATTGCATTTCCCCTTGCTTTTATGCTTACCTCATCCATACCATTATTAAATTGGGTGACTACTGCAAGTACGTAATTCATTGTTGGTTTTTTACCTATATATACTATATTTGTTTCATTCATTTTCTTCCCTTCATCTTCTTGTTTTATTTCTTCTCCTGTTTCGTCTGTCATTTTATCACTCACTTGTTTGATATTACATTATATATTTTAGTAAAAAGCTATTTAAGCATTTTTATTTATTTTGAATTGGCTTATTAAGTTGAAAATAAAAAATATTGAATCCTAGACAAATCTGATTTAGATAATAAATAGTTTATTTATTTGTCTGGTTTCATTAGGATTATTTTGTAATTTACATATAATTTGCTTATCCTTCTTCTTTTTCAATGCTGCTTTTTATTTCTTCGGATTTCTTTTTTATAATTTCTTCCTCCTCATTTATATCTAATTTTACTCCATAATCTTTTAATTGATGAAGAGGATATGCGATCGCTATCTTAAGCATCAAATTTGCTTCCTTTTCTATATCGGCATCTACTGCAAGATGCATCTCTCCTTTTACAGATACACTTATTCTGCTAAGTAAATCTTCACTTAATTTTATCATATCTTCATTCGAAATCTCTTTTGATTTAATTATGCGTTTTGTCTCTTCTATACCCCACTTTATATCTCCATTTGAATCTATGTAAACTTTTCCAAAAGATCTCATAAATTCAGGCATTACAAAATAGAATACTTTGTAGAATATTTGTCCGAATACAGCACTATAAGAATATCTTAATATCAGGTATAATGCAACAAATCTTTGTTGCCACGTTGATAAATTTTTTATGTAATTAAATACCTCTTTAACAGATTCTGGTGGTTCTTCGGGTCTCCTTGTTAGTCCGTCCATAAGATTTTTTATTGCTCTTATATGTTTTTTTTCTAATTTTGATATATTCACAAAATGTTTTATATAAGATGGATGTACGGGATCTACAATAGACGACCAACTTTCGGATATTTGCTCAATTTCTTTCTCACCATAATAGAATAAACTTAGTATATAGATTACTGTAGACATATTAAATTTTATGCCATTAGGTAACACAACATAGGAGCTAGTAACAACACCTCTCTTTCTTTTAACTTCTATAAAACTTACTCCTCTTTTTAAAGCATTTATAGGGTCACTTTTTATATACTCCTGTATATAATCGTTTATCCATATGGGCATATTATATTTATTTAATAAGTCCTCTATATTTTTGTTCATTACCATTTTTTTCACCAGATTATGGGTTATTTTATACCCTTACTGTTTTTAGTTTTTGATTTGTTCTTAAATTTCCTATATAAATATATTATTATGATTAAGATTATTAAAATAACTATGTAATCATAATAATTATTTAGTCCATTTGAGTTTGTTTTTGAAATTAATAGATAATAATTATTTACACTCGAAAATTCTTGAGATTCTCCACTATTTGGTTGGATCCACTGTTCATACAGGGTTATAGGATATGAACCAAAATTTGCTTTAGAATCTATACTAACATAGAATGTCACATTTTCAGATTGATTTGGCATTATCTTACTTATATATGCATTTGAATCCACTGGGGTTATTGGATATATGGATTGTAGGCTGATTACAGCTTCCTGTGCTTCTTCATCTCCTATATTTTTTATTGTGAATGTTACGGGACTATAAGTTGAACCAGGTATTAATTTATCTGATACGTTTGTAACTTCAAATATTGCAGCCTTTTGTATTGATAAATTTATATCCTCAATTTTTGATTGATTATTCATTTCATTTGAATTTGTATAAGATACATTTACCGGAATTTTTATTGAACTTCCTGTATAGTCTTTATTCAATTGGACATATGCTGTTTCAATACTGGATTTTTGAGAGGGTAATTCAGATATACTAAAACTTGATACACTACCATAGGTTGTATTAGAATTTCCCAAAAGTGATATTGTTATATTTTTTGCTGTTCCGCTACCAATATTCTGTACTAATAGATTTATTGTTTGGTTGCTTCCAGGATACAAAATTGAGGGTGTTGAAGATTCAACACTTACTTTTATCTTTGGTTTGTTTATTATGACATTTACCGGTATACTTATGTTTCTTGTTATATTTTTATCAAGACTATTCCTGTAATTTAATGTTGCATTTACATAATAAATGCCTGCTTTTATACCATTGTGCATATACGCAACATCCTGAGCCTCCATCGAACCTGAATTTGTTATCGAATTAAGGTAGATCACATTATTTCCAGAAAAATTAAGGTATTTTGAATTATGAAGAGTTACACTTACATTATATGCAGGTCCAGTTCCAGTATTAATTGCAGAAATCTCGAATGTGTTGTAACTTCCAGGTATTACTGGATTTACAGGATTTATATTTAAATTTAATTTAGGTTTTCCGTATACATATATGTATATGGGCATTGTTGATTCGCCTGGTTCTGAAACTGTAAATCCTGGACTTACTGGTGCATTTGACCTATAGTTTGCTACGACATTTATAGTGTATTCTCCTTGAGGTAATGTTTTTGGTATAGTTACATTATAATAGAATTTTCCAAATAGATTGTATGAACCAGGTCCTATATCACTTACTAAGTAATTATCTGTTGGAGATACATTTAACATTGGATTTTGTGAAATTAACTGTAGATTGGTGTCGTAAACTGTATGTGAATATGAATTATATACATTGAAGGATAAGGTTAAATTTTCTCCTGACATAACTGTCGAAGGGGAAGTTTGTAAATTCGTTATAGAAAGTACTCCACTCACAGGGGTTACAGCTTGTGCTCCACTAATTCCAATTATCATAAATACTGACATTATAAACAGCATCATACTTATTTTTTTCATTTTTGTACACCTAACTAACTTATATTCGTCTTAAATAATCTAAAACTTACTAACATAACAACTATTGAAAATCCTATTAATATAGCAAAATCTGTTATTGAACTGCTTATAGGGAAATAACCATACATCATAACATACCTTATACCATTGGCAGCGTATGTTAATGGATCTACCACACTTAATGGATAAAGCCAAGAGGGAAGAGAGGATACTGGGAAAAATGCGCCAGATATAAACCATAATGGCAAAGTAATTGCATTTGCAAGTATGGAATAAACCTCTACTTTCGATATACGTGACGCTAATATTATTGTTATTGATGAAAATCCTATTGATGTTATCGCTATTATGGCTAGTATTATTAGAGCACCTGAAATTCCCATTGATATGGCAGCTCCATCTAAAAGCCCTATTATCAATGCTATAATTCCATATATTAAAGATTGTGTTGTACCAGAAAGTATCTTTCCCATTATTATAGATACTTTATCTATTGGTGTTATTAGAAAGGATTTTAAATTCCCTAACTGCCTATCGGTAATTATAGACATTCCACCGCCAAACATAGACCCAAATACGGCAACCATTACTATCACACCACCAACTAAGAATGTTTTGTAGCTTGCGTTACCTGCATAAGTTGGATCTAGAACAACTTCCTCGTTTGATGCGGTATCTGATGGGGTATTTGGTACTTTTGCCTCTACGTGTGCATTATACTGTTCTGCTGTAGATTCTATTATATTGATTGAATCTCCCAAATCTGCAAAATTATTTGCATAATATACATATACATTTGGAGTACCAGATTCAATATTTGGGAATGTTGGGGAAATTATAACTAAATCTGTTATATCACCCGCTTTTAATTCGGATAATCCAACCTTTTGGTTTGTCATTACCTTAACGTTTAAATCATGATTCGATTGTAAACTTTGTATAAATTTATAAGCAGTAGGATTCGAAGCGTAGTTTACTACGCCTATATTGGTTATAACCGCGGAATTGTTACCCAAATTTCCAAGCATTAATATTAGGACTAATGGAAATATAATTGATCTGAGTATGTTTGTTCTGAGCTTGCTTTTGAATATGAGCATCTCTCTCTTGTATATAATGAATGAATCTGAAATTATGTTTAATTTACTCATTTTTTAGCACCAATGGAGATTTTTGGACTACCTGAAGCTGAATCTCTCAATCCTGATCCAGTCAGTTTAATAAATACATCATCAAGAGTTGGTAAGTGCATACTTATACCTAATATAGGTATATTATTCTTTATCACCTCTTTTGTTATATCAGAAAATTTTATAACTTCTGTTTTGCTTATAGGCGCAGTAACTATATCAGTTTTTATTTCAGGTTTAAGATCAAATTTTTTAAGTATCTGGGCAACTTGCTCTACATACTTAATAGTAGTTATTATTTCCAATATATCACCTGTGCTTACCTGCGCTTTTAACTCTGAAGCGGTTCCTATAGCTTTTATACGCCCGTGATCTATTACTGCTATTCTGTCACACAATGCGTCTGCTTCCTCTAAATACTGAGTAGTTATTAATATTGTCATACCTTGCTTTTTAAGTTTCCTAATCCTATCCCATAAGGATGATCTGTTTTGAACATCTAATCCTGTTGTTGGTTCATCTAATATTATCATTTTTGGTTTTTGAATCATTGACCTAACCAATGCAAGTCTTCTCTGCATACCTCCAGACATTGCACTAGCTTTATAATCTGCAAAATCAGATAATTCTGCATCTTTAAGGCTTTCTTCAACTCTATTATCTAAATCAGGTATATGATATAATTCACCAAAAATTTCTAAGTTTTCTCTAGGTGTTAAGTCCTGTTCTATAACAGTTTCTTGAGTCATAAAACCTATTTCTTTTTTGGATTCATTTATGTTTTGATGTATGTCTTTTCCATAAAGTTTTATACTTCCAGAAGTTGGTGTTATCAAAGTGAGTATCATATTTAGTGTTGTTGTTTTTCCAGAACCATTTGGTCCTAATAAACCAAATATTTCCCCATCCTTTACTTCAAAAGAGAGATTATTTACAGCAGTAAAATTACCGAATTTCTTGACTAATTCTTCAATTTTTAAGGCGATATTTTTATCCGGCATATAAGTTACCCTAATAGCTTTTTGATATTTTTAATTAATTCGTGGAAATTTTTCTTTATATCCTGTAACGCTTTATTTCCTCTGGGGGTTATTGAATAATATTTTTTTATTCTTTTACCCTCTTTGACATCAATGCTTTTTATATAATCTGCTTTTGATAATGCTGATATAGTGTTATATATATCATTCTTAAGGCTTTTTTTGTCTGTGAATATATTGACAATTGGTAATTCATTTATCTTTTTTATAAGATCATAGGGATATACTTTTTTCTCAGCTTTTATTTTTTTAAGAATAAAGACTTTTAGCATTAAGTTGTGAAATTCTTTTTTTATATATTTATTTTTTAAATCTTGTATCTCATCCATTTTATCATGGTTTATAATTAAACTAGTATAATATATTTAAAAATTAATAAAAATCTTTCTATCTTATAAAGGAAAAGTAAAATAAAATTAAAAAAAGTAATTATTCTTCTGATATGTATAACAACATTGAATGGTATTTTCTCGCTATTTGGCTTGATCTTACTCCATATATAGCCTTTATACCTTTTTTATTAGCAAGATCAACTAATCTCTGTGTTATTATACCATCAAATACAATTGAGGATACATTATCAGTATCTTGAAGTGTTTGTATAAGTTCTCTTATTGGTACTTCAGATATTACCTTTTTGTCTTCGCTGTAAAGCCTGCCTCTTAAGGTATTCTTTAATTCAAGAAGAGATTTTATAAGATCATCATCAGGTTTGATCACCTCTTTTGGCTCTTTAGATTCTTCTTTTATCTCTTCTCTTATCTCTGCTTCTTCCTTTTTGACAGCTCTTCTTGATGACTGTGTCTGCTTTGAGTCCTCGTTACCTTTTTCATTGTGCATGAATCCCATAACTTGTTCTTTTATTGATAATGGTTCATGTTTTTCTTCTGAATTGTTATTTGTTGGATTTTCATTTGTCTTTTGATTATTTTGTTTTTGGTTATTGTCTTCATTTTCTTTAGACTCTGTATGTGCTTGGTGTTTTTCAGGTTCATTGTTGTACTTGGATTTTCTATAGTTATTTTCATTGTTATTTTCATAATGGTTGTGATTTTCATGTTTGTTATCATGATTATTGTTCTGATTAGGGTTATTATTGTTCGTTTCATGCCCATTTTCCTGTAAATTTATTTTATATATAACGGCTGCTTGTTCTATTGGAATCTTTGATCTCAATGCCTTTATTATCTCTTTTCTTGTCAACTCTTCTACTTCTTTACCATCAGGAGCTCTTGCGACAAAATCTATATCTGCAACGCTTGCTATGTTTTTCACAATCATTGCACCGCCGTGATCTCCATCAGTAAATACAGTCACTTCCTTTTCTGTTGCTAATTTTATCAATGTTTTTGGTATATTTGTTGTTGCACCACCAACAGCAATTGCATTTGCTATATCACTTCTCAATAGATTTACAACGTCTGCCCTGCCTTCAACAATAATTATGCTATTACTTTTATCTATATCTGGACCTGCGGGTAAGTTTTCGGGACCATAATTTATTACAGTACTTGATTTAACTTCAGATTCTACCATATCACTTATTTCTTTACTATCTGGAATTACATTTTCCATAAGAGATTTTAATAGATCCTTTGCCCGATTTATCACTCTTGCCCTCTTTTCATTTCTTGTGTCTTCTATTTTTTCTACTTTAAAGTTAGTTTCATAAGGACCAACACGATCTACGGATTCTATAGCTGCTCCTAATACACAAGTTTCTACCCTATCTAATGATGAAGGTAAAACTAATTTACCACTTGTTTTTCCACCGGAAACTGTACTATCTATTTCTATTCTCCCTATTTTTCCGTTTTTTTGAAGATCCCTTAAATCCAAATCTTCTCCTAATAGACCCTCAGTTTGACCAAAAATAGCCCCTATTATATCAGGTTTTTCTACAGAACCATCAATATTAAACTTAGCTTCTACTACATACTTTACTATATCTATGTATGACTTTGCCATTTTATCACTTATCTTTTCTTGTTTTTATTTCTATAGAAATAGCCATAGCTTAATTGACAATATTTACCTATTTAGCACTTAACAAATTGAATTTTAATTTTTTTATTTTGATAAAATTAATTTGAATTGATAACATTATAAACGCCAATTAATTTAATGACCATTCCATTATTAATTTAACAAATATATATAAAAACCTAATCTTTAGCCTTTTCCGATTATTAGTTAAATGAACTACAGCTCTTTACAGATTAAGTTCCTACCGCATTTATTAGTTTGAAACTTCTTATTTGTAAAAATAAATTTAAAATTTGAAATTTATGTTATATGCTTAGTTGCTTGAGCCCTAAAACTTCCTCCCTCCGTTATACTCATGTAAGAAACACAATTACTTTTATAATTAGTTGTATTAGGATTATTTAAATTCTGGTTACATTCTGTTATATTTAATAAAAATGTACCACTATATGATGTTCCATAAGTTGGTGTATAATTTTTGAATGTGGCATGACAATATATTTTTTCACCAACGGATATGTTATCTGCGGGAGTCTTGAATGTAGAAACATTTGAACAATTTCCCACATTAGTTACATGATTACCAATTTTTACAGAAAAATTAGTTATATTCAAATAGCCTATATTTGAATCTGATGCTATTAAAGTGAAGTTGCTTCCAACTCCTGAGCTACTTATATTGTATGATGAAGTAAGGCATTTAAAACCACTGTAAAATACACATTGTGCTGGCACTATTGTTGTTGGAAGTGATATATAGGAGAATAATATTGATATTGCAACTCCTATTATTAAAAATACAAATCCGTAGGTAGAAAGAAATTCAATAGCACTTTGGGCTTTAAATTGCATTATTTATCACTTATAAATTTAATTCATTTATTTAATTTATAACTTAATATCTAGTTATATAAATTAAATTTTACTTTTAAACAAATTATTATAATATTATATAGGTATATTACAATTATATACTTTATCAATATATTTTTACATAATAATTATTTACGGGCGTCAGTATTGTCAGATTATATTAATTTTATAGAAGGTACAGTACCAAAGAAAAGTTTAGGTCAAAATTTTCTAAGAGATAATGAGATCGCTAAGAATGAAGCAGAATATGGCTGTAATAAAAATGTGATAGAATTAGGACCAGGAGCAGGCATTTTAACTAAGCAATTGTGTAAATCTGCAAAATCCGTTTTGGCTATAGAAAAAGATACTCGTTTATATGAATTTTTAAAATCAAAATTTGATAATTATAAAAACTTAAAGCTTATTAATTCAGATTTCTTCAACTATAAATTAAATGTAAAAAAATTTGACATAATGATCTCAAATATACCTTATAATTTATCAAGTAAAACAATTGAATGGTTGCTTAAGAATAAATTACCTGCATTGCTATGTGTACAAAAAGAATTTGCGGAACATATGATTGCGAAGGAAGGTACTAAAAATTATTCAAAATTAAGTGTATTTTCCTCTTTAGGTTTTAAAGTTTATGATATAATGAATGTAAAGAAAGATTCCTTTTATCCTGTCCCAAAGGTTGATTCTAAAATAATATACCTTAAGCCATTAGATGTGAATTTAGATCCAGATTCTTTATCTGTACTTGGTTATATTATGCAACATAAAAAGAGGAATATTAAAAATGCACTGGAGAATTCAAGAAGAGGATTAGGTATTGAAAAGGATTTTATAAAAAATTTTGTGAATTCTCTGTATAATGACAATCATTTAAAGGGTTTGGATATAGAGAAAATAAAAGTATTTCGAATAAATCCGAAAGATCTACTCTATATATCTATAAAATTTAGAGAGTTTAAAAAATTAAATTAGTAACTTTATAGTTTATAATCCGAGAATTATAGAATAGGGATTTCAAATATTTGATAATGAAAATGATAAGGGTACAAGATAATTCATAGGACCCGTTCTATTTTGTGTTGCTTTATACATTGAATACTCCATAATTGATTCTGTACTATCATAATTGTTTGTAAAATTAATTAAAGGCAAATTCGATATATTGCTTGTAGACGGTAATTTTATATTTAATGATTTCAAATTTTCTTCTTTTATTAGGTTTAATTTAAAAAATGAAATAAAATTTGTATTGTAGTTACTTATTAATTTAGATATATTTAAATTAGAATTTAGTATTGCGGTTGAATTATGCATATATGAAAAATTTACTTTATAATTACTACCATTTATGTATGTTGCCCTTAAATTACCTGTTATGTTATTAGACTTATTTAGGAGTTTTATATAGGAATTGTTTAGATTTATGTTATTGCTGCTTATATTGAAATTAAATTTGCTCATATCCTCATAAGAAAGATTTGGGTTTATTAATTTATAGCATTTATTTATTCCTGCTCCAGTTTCACATAAGTAATAAGTGCTATTTAATTTGCTGTAATTAAAATAAAGCACAGATCCGGTATTGTTAACAAATTTAAATGACATAAATGAATTGTTTTTATAAGTCTCTTTTATGAAGCTAAAATTTAAGGAGAAACTACCGCTATATGATGAAGAAGTATAACTTCCGTTATATAAATAATAATGACCATTAGATGGCAACGCATAATATATTGCATTAGAAAATTTAGATATATTTGAAGTAAAACTTAATATAGAATTACTCTTAAATTGGGAATTATTTGAATTTTTATTTACAACGTTTTTATTAGGGGTTGGTTTTTCAAGATTTATAAATACATAAATTAGAATTATAATCAGTATTATGGCAATTATTATGGATAATGTATCCTTATATTTTTTTAAATTCATCCCCTCATTAGTTGAATTTAATCATTTTTGGTGCCGCTGGCAGGATTTGAACCTGCGACATTTCGGTATCTGCTTTATTATAAACTTCAGCCGAACGCTCTCCCACTGAGCTACAGCAGCTCTCAATTTAAAATAGATTTAACTAGCTTATAAATATATTATACAAGCAAAGTTTAAAAAAGGTAATCACCATTTCTCAATTTATATATTAATGAAATTATTTATTTTTTACCTTTAAATTACTAATAGTGCTAACATGGACATTGAAGATAAAATAAAGATAGTCAATAGTATTGCGCAGGAAGTTATAACTGAAGATGAACTTAGAGAGTTATTTGAAACTAATGACCACCCAGTTGCTTATGATGGATTTGAACCATCAGGATTAGCTCCAATGCATTTTGGTGTTTATAGAGCTAAAACAATCAAAAAACTTATGAAAACAGGTATAAAATTCAATGCTTATATAGCAGATTATTTTGCCTTTATAAATAATAAAATGGGAGGAGATATTGACCGCATAAAAGATGTTGGAAGATATTTTATAGAAGTTTGGAAGGCATCAGGTCTTGATGTAAACATAATATGGTCAAGTGACTTAATGAAAGATCCTTCTTATTGGGATAGATTTTTGAAGATAGGCAGATCTGTTTCTTTAGATAGGGCACATAGGGCTATTACAATAATGGGCAGAAAAGAGGGAGATAAATTAGATACAGCCCAGCTTTTCTATCCTATAATGCAAGTAACAGATATATTTCAAATGGATGTTGATATATGTCAGCTTGGAATTGATCAGAGAAAAGCTAACATACTGGCAAGAGAAACTGCAAAAAAGTTTGGATGGAAAGTTCCGGTTGCTGTACACCACCCATATTTGTTAGGACTAAAAGGAGCTCCTTCTAATCTCTTGCAAATGAGTGAAGAGGAAGGAATGCAGTATAAAATGTCTAAGTCTAATCCAAAAAATTCTATTTTTATACATGACACATACGATGAGATAAAGAAAAAAATAAACTCTGCCTATTGTCCTGAAAGAATAATTGATGGAAATCCAATATTCAATTATTTGGATAAAATAGTAATTGATGATAAGGATGAACCACTGAGTATAGATAGGCCTGAAAAGTTTGGAGGAATTATAGAGGTAGAAAATTATAAAGAATTAGTAAAATACTATGAAGAAGGTAAAATACATCCAGTAGACATAAAAGAATTTACCACTGAAAAACTTGAAGAGCTCATAAAGCCAATCAGAGAACATTTTGAAAAGAATAAAGAGGCTAAGGAGCTATATGAAAAAGTAAAAAGTTATCAAATAACTAGATAAAAAATAGGAAAATAAAGTTTATAAAATTTAAATGATAATTCAAGCTTTAACCTTTTTTGGTTTTACTTTGGTCTCTTTTTGAGAGTTATCTTTAATTTTTATTGCTTTAACCAATACCATATAATTTTCTCCTTCATAACCTAATGAATCTGCTAATGTACTAGGCTCCATTGCTAGAATGCTATCTGAATAAGAATCATTTATATAAAACGTATCCTCATCATATCCTTTTATAACTACCCATTGCGGAGATGGGGTAGATTGGCTTGAATTTAATGTACTTGAATTTACTAGTACTATTGGTATATAACTATCACTCATATATTTCTTTATTGTATTTATAGTTACGTTACCTTTTCTTTCTTCAACATTATATTGTTTTATTTTCTCTTTAATTTCATTGAATGCAGATTCAAGAGCATCTAAATTTATACCCTCATAAACTGCTATTTTTCTTTCATATCCTAAATCTTTTATGTTAGTACTTATTATAGTAGGTTTTGCACCTCTTTTTGCTAAAGCATATGCGATACCATATCTTGATCCATGCCATACACTACCGTATACTGTTTCATTCCAAATGATGAATTCATCATCTTTTGATATCTTATAATTTTGATTAAGATATCTTAAAACCATCATTACGGATGCAGCAGAACTAGTGAACTCCTCTGATTGCCCATATAATGCAATCTCGTACATTTTAGTTTTTTTAATTGGTTTATTTGATGTTGATTTAGTACCTTTCTGATTTTTTACTTTCATTTTTTCACCTAAGGTTTATAATAAACCCATATCCACATCGATCAGTGCAGGGAGGGAGATTTGTTCTTATTATTTGAACTCCCGCAGACCTAAGTCAATGGATCTTGAGTCCATCGCGTTTGACCAAGCTCCGCCATCCCTGCATAATATATATAATTAAAGCTTGTATTTTTCATAATAATATAACATTATTAGTATTTATAATTTACTATAGAGTATTTAAGGTTAATTCTATGCTTTAACTCTATGAATGCGAAGTCCCATTTCCTAAGAGATAGGATGAAAGTTGGTAGAAATTATATTTACCTTTTATAAATTCCCATATAAGAGGATAATTTTTCAAGATTTGAAGCAATTTCATATGCCCTTTTAACACTTATTTCATCTTCATTTATAAATGACTTTTGTAGATATAAGTTAAAAAAATATCTATGAGGTTTATCGCCTTTTGGAGGACAGGAACCTCCGTATCCTATTTTTCCAAAATCATTTTTTCCTTGATAAAATCCCTCCTTTGTAATTTTTTTATTTTCAATGCTCTTACTTATAACTCCTGATTTGGAATTTATGTTATATATTACCCAATGTGTAAACAATCCCACAGGTGCATCGGGATCATTCATTATTATCATATAGTATTTTTCTGGTGATGCATCTACTATTTTTATTTCTGGTGAGATATCTTTCCCATCACAACTATATTCTTCAGGTATATTTTCATTTTCTTTAAATGCGCTTATCTCAATTTTTTCCATTTTTACCACTCATCCCTTATATTTCAAATTATTAATTATACTGACCGCAACCAAAGAACTTGGGTTAAGAATAGTACAATTGCTCGGAAGATTTAGATCTACAAAACGTTTTTCAGCTTCTGGTGAATGCACTATTATTATTTTATCTGCTTCTTTTGAAAGAGAGCTTACAATCAAAAAAGTATAAAGCAAAATAGAGCTATTTGATACATCTATTATTATCTCAGATGCTTTATCTAGTAAGAATTTCTTCATCTCTTCTTCGGAAGTTATATCTGCATTAAATACTCTATAATTTAACTCCTTTAATTTTTCTGATTCTGTTTCATCAGAAGTTATTATTATAAAATTACGATTTATTTTTTTTAAGTTTTCTGCTAAAACGAGATTTACTGAATCAGTTCCTATCAGAACTATATGATTTTTAAGGAATTTTTTTTCTAAACCTGATAACCTTCCAGATAATTTATCCATTCTCTCTTTCATAACTTCACCTGAGATTAAACTTAAAGCCCCTATGAATATACCAAATCCAAATATTATTAAGACTATTACAAACTCTTTTCCAAGATAAGTAACTGGTACCATGTCGCCATATCCAACTGTAGATAAGGTGGTAACTGTAAAGAATATTGCATTTACTGGGTCCATTTGTACATTAAATGCGTGATAGTAATTTCCTATAAAATAAGTGAGAATTGAACCAGATCCAATTACAGCTATTATAAGTATTACGTAAGCTATAATTTTTATAGGAAATCTCATTTATACCTATAAATTATAGGCTTTACTTTATTTTAAACTTTTGTTTATTTATTAATTTATAAATTAATTTTTTATTTCATAAATGATTACAATAAATAACATCAAATAAATTTTTTAAGAAATAAGTGTTTTTATTGTTTAATGTAAATGTTAGCTGATGATTAATATGACAACAGACAATGAAATCTTAGATGCACATAAAATAAACCACGGAAAAATAGAAATGGTACCAAAGGTTATGCTTGAATCAAAGCAGGATTTATCAATACATTATACTCCAGGAGTTGCTGTTGTATGTAATGCGATAAAAAATGATAGGGATTTGGTATATGAGTACACAAACAAGGGTAATCTTGTAGGTATAATATCTGATGGTACTAGAATATTAGGTTTAGGAAAGATAGGACCAGAAGCAGGATTGCCAGTTATGGAAGGAAAATCAGTTTTATTCAAAAGATTTGGAGGTGTAGATGCAATACCTATGTGTATTGGAACGACAGATGAAGAGGAAATAATAAAATTTGTAGAAAATATATCCCCAACTTTGGGAGGTATAAATATAGAGGATATTGAATCACCAAAATCTTTTAGGATAGTCGATAAATTAACAGAAAAATTAGATATACCTGTACTTCATGATGATCAGCAAGGAACAGCAATGGTTATACTTGCAGGAATTATAAATTCATTGAAGCTCGCAAATAAGGATATAAAAAAGGTAAAATTTGTTATAAATGGAGCAGGATCAGCTGGTATGGGGGTAGTTAGGTTACTAAAATATGCAGGTATAAACAATATCATTGTTATAGATACACATGGATCAATTTATAAAGGAAGAACAGAGGGTATGAATGAGTATAAGGAGGAAATTGCAGATTGCACTAATCCAAAAAAGGAAAAGGTTGATTTAAAGGAAGCTGTAAAAGGTGCAGATATCCTTATAGGTTTATCAAAACCAAATGTCTTTACTGAGGATCTTATAAAATCTATGGCAGATAAACCAATAGTATTTGCTCTTGCAAATCCTGTTCCTGAAATAGATTATGAAACAGCAAAAAAAGCAGGAGCATTCATAGTTGCAACCGGTAGGAGTGATACACCTAATCAGGTAAACAATCTATTAGGATTTCCTGGTATAATGAGAGGTTTGCTTGATGCTAGAGCTAAAAAAGTAACTTATAGCATAATATATAACGCAGCTCTTGCATTAGCAGATGCTGTTGGAGATAAATTATCTGTTGATTATATATTACCAACACTTGAAAACCATTCTGAAAGTACAAAAATGTTTGAGAAGATTGCATATGCGGTTGCAGAAACGGCAGTTAATGAGGATAATTCAAAGATAAAAGATATTAACCTTATAAAAAAAGAGATCTCAAGAAATATGGAAAGAAATGTTAACTTGCATAAAAATAGAATAATCTAATTTTTTCCTTTTTTCCCTATTTTTTAGTTTACCTCAATAAAATTCATATTTAAATGTTTCGTTTTATAATTTAGTTTACCTCAATAAAATTCATATTTAAATGTTTCGTTTTATAAAACACTTGAATAATATATTTTTAACGACTATAAATTTTAATTTTTAGGTAAAATGTTTAGATAATAGTTCATATTTATGTAAAAGCTAAAAATTAAATTTAAACGTATGCATAAACCTTTATATACAAAAAGAGCGTATATTATTATGTGCGTGTTTTAACACCACACCATATCCACCCCGCATGCGTTGTGCATGCGGATCATGATTACTATTTTTATAAAATAACTTGTATAATCTATTACCCATAATTTGTAACTCGTTAATTAGGAATTATCCAAACATGGTTGTTTCCGTAAATGTAATTTACACTTTTTTAAAAAATTAGAATTTAAATATTAAAAAATGGACTCTGCGGGATTTTCATATAAATATTTTGAACCCGCAACCTCCTGCATGCCATGCAGGCGCGCTACCGTTGTGCCAAGAGCCCATAAAGATAAAAAAAGAATCAAGTATGATCTGGAGCTTCTACAGGTGAAACAAATATTATATTGCCTCCTCTCAATAGTATGAGTCCGAGCTTTGTCTTTACTTCTCCACTGGAGTCAAGCTCTTCGGCATTAACTATTACAAGATTCATGTGTGCATCAAAAGATGTTATCTTTCCTCTTATATTCACACTATTTTTAAGCCTTATAAGTACCTGCTTTCCTATGGATTTATTTAGAATATCAAAAGGTCTCTCTTGTGTTAGGTTCATATTCATATTATTCATATTTTCGTTCATCATTTGCTCACTTTACATTTTTTCATTATATATCTTTTTCAAGTAATATTTAAATATATTATTCATCTGCTTTTATCTTACTCAAATCGGATTTCTTAACACCCAATTTGACCAAACCTGTACCTACTTTTATCTGCTTTCCGATCAATATGTTTTCGGTAACTCCCTTTAATGGATCTGATTCACCGAATATACTGGCGTTTACAAAGTGTTTGACTGTCTCTTCATACGCAGCTCTTGCGAATACAGAGCTCTTTGTTCCTGCTATTCCATGTCTTCCGACACCTTTAATATCTCCAGTTAAAGTCATTGAATCTGCTATCAATCCCATATGCCTGAAATTTACACGCACACCTTCATGCTCCATAGTGCTTTTTATTTCATAGGCGATGGCGTTTCTTGCAGCTTCTATTCCATATGCCTTTTGTACATCGAATATATCAGTACTGTATATTTTATCGGATTCGACACCTTTCAGCTCCATAGCATCTGAAACGTTACTTCCGCTTGTAAATATATAGAAGGTCTCATCATCATTCTGCATGATAACCGCTTTCTTTATACCACTCAATCCAGATACCATAAAGTTCAATATGTGTATGAATGCCGTTCTGGTAGCATGTATATCTTTAGCTTTTTTATAACTGAAGAAGAGCTTGTCCTCTTTCTTTTCTATTATCACATTGCCGAATTTGTCGTTGAGCTTCTTCATCACATCGTCAACTTTCAACCCAACATCCTTAAGTTTTGAATCGCTGAATGTTAACTCCAGTTTTGAATCTTTTAAGTTTTCTCTATGTTTTGAGATCAGATCTTTAACACGTATCTCTTGGAATCTCTTGACAAGTTTTTTAACTTCATCATAATCCTTGGCAACCTTTGGTTCAAGTGTTACTGTCATCGTTGGAGATGCCTGCTTCTTCCTACCATCAATAATTTCTATAATTCGTGGTAAACCAGATGATATGGTTGTAGCTATACCTGCACTGTGGAATGTTCTCAATACCATCTGCGTTGATGGTTCACCCATAGATTGTGCAGCTACGACACCTACTGGTTCTCCATACTCAACATCTGTATTACTTATGAAGTTTTCACCATCAATATTTACAACCTCACTTTTTACCGTAGATTCTGAAGATTTTGAATTTTTTACCATTTAAATACACCTCATTTATCTTTTTTTACATTTACGTACATTGGATCTACTCCATCCCCTCCGTATATTGGCTGTATTAATGCGTAGTTAGCATCTCTGACAGTTTTATCGTTGCTGACATAGAAATCCATCAACGCATTCACTAATCTCCTGTACATGTATCCGCTCACAGCCGTTACCAATGATTTAGTCGCTGCACTATCTCTTGATCCCATCGCGTGTTCAAAGAAGTCCGTTGGGGTCAATCCATCTACAAAACAGGATGTGACAAAACCTCTCGCTTCTGGAGATTTATCGTTTTTCTTAAAGTATGGAAGTATTCTTCCAGAATAACCCCTTGATGGTCTCTTTCCTCTTACTGATTGTTGTCCTAACATTATGCTCATTTGAATCATGTTAAGTATTGATCCTCTTGCACCTATTGAAGCTAAAAGGAACGCGTTGTTGTTAGTTGTGAGTATACCAGCCAGATATTTTCCTGCAATATCTCTCGCTTCGCTCAATTGTGCGAACATAAGAGTATTCATAGTCTCTCTTCTTGTATAACCTGGAAGTGGTTCAAGCTTCTTTTCTTTATATTCTGTAACGATATTTTCTGCTTTCTTCTCAACCTCCTCAATTATCTTTGCTTTTTCTTTTTCCATCTCAGGAGTTACAAAATAATCTTTTATGCTGACTGTAAGAGCTTTTTTGTATATCGCCCGTAAGGACAATTTTGTTAAATTCAATATGAACTGCTCTATGTAATCAGATCCATAATCAATGTAAAGTTTTGCTATCAATGTAGCTCCCTTTTCTCCTATAATTCTACCATCTAATACTCCATCTATGAGCTTACCATTCTTTATTACTACAGCTTTTCCTTTGCTATTTTTATCTTCAAAATTTAATGTTTTTGGGAATAACATGGAAATTATAGCTCTGCCGCTGTACGTTCCATCTTTCTCAGCTTCTGGAAGTTCGTATATACCAACATCTGCTAACATCAAAGCTGCTTCATCCTTCGTATAGAAAGTTTCTCCATTTGTAAGGAAGTATATACCAGCAATTTCATCTTCTTCAGTATAGAACACAGGTGCTCCATGTCTTGCACTGAGTATTAAGTGTTTTGGCTGCATCATGTACATAGCTTCGGCTTGTGATTCTAATGTTTGTGGTACATGAAGGTTCATTTCATCCCCATCGTAATCTGCATTGTATGGAAATGCTGCTGATACGTGTATTCTCAATGTCTTACCTGGCATTACCTTTACTCTATGGGCCATTATTGAAAGTCTGTGAAGTGTAGGTTGTCTGTTAAATAATACTATATCATTATCCATCAACTGCCTCTCAACTACATCTCCAGGTTGAAGAGCTTCAACTAACTTTTCTCTATCTCCCTCATTCACTCTTCTTCTAAGTCCATCTTTTGATATTACATTTAATGCCATTGGATAATCTTTATTCAATATGAACTTTTTAGCTTCATTTATATTCCATTTTGTTACATACAATGGAACTGTCATCACACTTGCAATACGCATAGGAACTCCAACTTGATTTATTGTGAGATTCGCATCTTGTGATATGACACTTCTTGCTGAAAAGTTGACTCTTTTACCGCTTAAATTGTATCTCAATCTTCCCTCCTTTCCTTTTAATCTCTGCGCGAGTGTTTTCAATGGTTTTGTACTTCTATGCCTCGCTACAGGTACACCGGGTGTTTCATTGTTGAAGTAAGTTGTTACGTGATACTGTAAAAGCTCCCACAAGTCATCAATTATTATCTGTGGAGCTCCAGCATCTATATCCTGAGAAAGCCTCTCGTTTATACGCATTACTTCCACAAGTTTGTGTGTTAAATCATCTTCGCTCCTTTCTCCGGATTCTAATGTTATTGAAGGTCTAACATTCACAGGGGGCACTAAAAGTGCACTTAATATGAGCCATTCAGGTCTTGTTGCTTTTGGATCCATACCAATTGATATTAAATCTTCATCAGTTATCCCGGAAAGCCAATCTCTTATGGCATCAGGCTTTAATCTTTCACCATTTAAATAGAAGAATGTAGGTCTTTCAAATTTTAATTTATGCTGTTCTGCACCGCAAAATGGACAGGTTTTTACTGATTTAAGTTTTTTTACTATATCATTGAATAAGGTTTCTTCTTGTTGTTCATCAGAATTTAAATTAATTATTTTTAATGCATTGCTCACATCTTCAGTTTGAGCATTGTTCAAAAGTATATGATGGCATTTTTCACATGTTGATTGTAAAAGCATATATATAAACCTTGCAAATTCAGGATGTATAACAGGTCTTATCAATTCAATATGCCCAAAATGACCCATACAGCTTTTCGCTCTACCTCCGCAGGTTTTGCATTTTAATCCTGGATCTATTACCCCCAACCTTTGATCCATTAAACCTCCATCAATTGGATAACCTTCTTCATTGTAAGTATCCGCGACTATCAACTTCGCAACACTCATTTTTTTTATAGTCTCCGGACTTAATGTGGTAAATTTTATATTTTCGATAATTTCCGCTTGCATCTTCAACACCTCAATTCTTTAATTTGATCCTTGGAAGGATATGCATTGATTTAAGTTCGTCCATAAGTAATTTGAAAGCGTAGCTTATCTCAATTTCTTCCAGATCTCCGCCTCCACATGTAGGGCATACAGGAACATTCTTCACATAATCATAATATCCTAAATCACCGCAGGTTTTACATATCCATACAGATGATTTATCGCTCTGATCAAGCATCCTCTCCTTTAGGACTAAGCTCGCACCATAACCTATTATGGCTTCACGTTCCATCTCTCCGAACTTCAAACCTCCTTTACGCGGCTTACCCTCTGTTGGCTGCCTTGTCAATATTTGTACAGGACCTCTGCTCCTCACTTGAAGCTTGAGGCTTACCATATGCCATAATCTTTCATAATAAACCACACCGGTGAATAATTTTCCATCAAATTTTTTACCAGTTCTTCCATCATAAAATTCTTCATCTCCGAATTCATCGAATCCATGAGATTGAAGGACTCTACCATAATCTTTTATTAAATCAGTTCCTTTATTTGAAAATGCTGTACCATCGTATTTTTTACCTTCTAATGATGCAGCCTTTGCACCTAGCATCTCCAACATATGACCATAAGTCATTCTGTTAGGTAATCCATTAGGATTCAAAAGCATATCAGGTACGATACCATCTTTTGTGAATGGCATATCTTCTTGAGGTACAATTAATGCGGTAACTCCTTTTTGGGATTGCCTACTTGCAAATTTATCTCCTACCTCCGGTATTTTTATACTTCTTATTCTTACTTTTACAATTTTTGTTGCTCCTGGACTTTCACTCAACATTACACTGTCTACTGTACCTACTTCTCCAGATCTTAATTCCATTGAGTTATCTCTGACTTTTTCTTCATTAACTCCGTATGTTGTTTGCTCTTCAAGGAATCTGGGTGGGGATATTTTACCAATTAAAATGTCACCTTCGCTTACATCGACTTCAGGTTCTATTATTCCATCTTCACCTAATTTTACATATGAATGTTCCCCTCTATATCCTTCAGCTGTTGCTGGTGGTATTGTAAAACGGTCTTGCTGTCCTCCTGGATATCTTATCTCTTCATCGGAATAAGTTCTAAGGAATGCACTTCTTCCTAAACCTCTTTCCACAGCTGCTTTATTTAATACAACTGCATCTTTCATATTGTAACCATAATATGTACTCAAAGCTACAACAAAATTTTGACCTGC
>JAKACK010000005.1:45480-60730 GCA_021821445.1 Microcaldota archaeon
CGGAATAAGTTCTAAGGAATGCACTTCTTCCTAAACCTCTTTCCACAGCTGCTTTATTTAATACAACTGCATCTTTCATATTGTAACCATAATATGTACTCAAAGCTACAACAAAATTTTGACCTGCCGCATGATTCTTTAAATTAAGTGTACGGTAAGTTGTACTTGATATCAATGGTTCTTGTGGGTAATAAAGAAGATATGCTCTTGCATCATACCTATAATTGAAATTTGTAACATACAATCCTTGTGATTGCTTCATGAAGTTCCAGTCTATTGGGTGTCTTCCAACACTGTTAAACTCTGGAAATACACTGCTATTAACTGTCAATCCGAACATTATAGTTGGGTCTATCTCAAGATGTGTTGTGTCACTTTTTATGTCTGATTCCCTTAAAGCTACATATGCATTTTCCTCTTCATCTGCATCTAAATATTCGATTATGCCGTGTCTAACTAAATAGTTGTAATCGATCTCTTTTTTCTTAAGCCTATCTTTAATCTCATCAGTATAAAGACTTTTACCGTTTTCAACTATTATATAAGGTTTTCTGACTCTTCCACTATCTGCATTTATGTGAACCTCATTTGCTTTTTTATTGAATGATACATTTATTTCATTGGATATCACTCCAGTTCTCCTATTCTTTCTTACTTCTTTTGCAAATGAGTCTCCATCATCAACATATGAAATTAATTTTCCATCTAAATAAACAGCACATTTTTCATTTATTTCATTTTTTTTATCTGACAAATTATCACCATTATATTAATTTTAGGTTTTTCAATGTTGACTCTAATAGATTTGAATCAGCTCCAACACTAACCTTTGACATTATGGCAAGGTATTTTGTCAACCCTACCTCTGTACCTTCAGGGGTTTCGCTAGGACATATTTTTCCTATTGTTGTCCCGTGTACATCTCTTGCCTTGAAATGTGGGTGCTTCTTTGCGAGAGGAGATTTTACACGTCTCAAATGTGCAAACGTGCTCATCATATTAGTCCTCTCCAATACCTGTGAAACACCTGTTTGACCTGCGGGCCATGACCCTGTACTCATTGAATACAATATCTTTTCTGTTAAGGTATCTGGATTTATATTAGTTTTTACTGTGAGTTTACGTCCTCTTGCAGTTGTACGCTCAACATGATATTTAACATCCTTTACAAAACCTCTAAATGCGGTGTTGAAAAGATCTTCCATTAAATCTCCTGCAAGTCTCACGCGCTTGTTTGCATAATGATCACGATCATCAGCTTTTATGTAATTGTAAGCTAAAAGCGATGATCTTTCTGCCATTTTTATTAAAAATAATGCTTTACCCTTTCTATCTTCAGGGGCTGATCCTAAATGAGGTAATATATATGTATCTAATTGCATTTCTGCTCTCTTCTGCTGATATGATTGTGCTTGATTTGGTGCAGTGTTCTTTCCTAATTGAAGCAGCGCTTCAGTTGAAGTCATATCTTTTGCATCACTAACCTCTATGTTTACCATGAAATCGTTTTTAACATCTTCATTTGTGACAGAATTTAGAATTTCCTCTTTTGATAATCCTAAAGCTTTTAATACCAATATTAAATCTACACCTTTCGATATAGTAGGGAAAAGCAATGTATATACCCCATACTCATCTCTATTTATTGTACATTTTGATCTGAAGCTCAATGTTGTAGAGAATATTCTTGTTGAAAACATATCCTTCTCTTTAGTCGTTAGCATTCTATTTGGTGCGAGATCTTCTATACCTATCAGTACTCTTTCTGTTCCTTTTATTATGAAGTAACCACCAGGATCGTCTGGATCTTCATGCTCTGTTATGAGTTGCTCTCTTGACATATTTTTTGTAAAACATAGATTACTTTTTATCATAACTGGCAATTCACCAACATATGCTTCGTCTTGTGCATCTAACTTTTCTATACCACTTATAACTGGTACATAAGTTAAGTACATAGGTGCTGAATACATCAAGTTTCTAGCTAAAGCTTCGTGTGGTAGAATTCTCTTTATAGAACTATCAGATTCTATTACCATAGGAGGCTCTAACCTTATTCCTTTAAATTTAATTGCAAAATCAGCAACATCTGGTTCAACCAATGAATTGGCCTCTATAACTTTCTTTATACCTATACTTATGAATCTATTGTAGCTATCTATCTGTTGTTGTGCGATAGAAGTAGATTCTAAGTAAGACTCCAATATTTCGTGCTCATTAGTCATTATACCAACCTATTTAATTCACATACTGCCTCTCTTTATTATGAGTCTATAGTATGCGTAAGAATTTCCGTCATCATCTCTTTTGATGGACACTATCTGCCCGGATTTACCCTTTATCTTTATAATTTGGGGGTCATCTTCATAAATTTTTGGCAGTTTATCTGGAGTTATCTTATATTTCTTTAGTAAATCCTTTACTTCGTTATCATTCAATATCTTATGTTCTTTCACTAAAATTGGATTAGACGACAAATAGTTCACCGGCGGCAATTAAACATGAGGACTAAATAAATAAATAAGTTTTGTATTATTTCTTTTATTTACTTTCTTTAACATTAAATCTATCTATTTAGTCAATATTGATTTTACCTTTAAATATTTAATACTATGTTTTATATTAATCAAAAAATTAAGAACTTTAGATTAGGAGATTAGGAAATTAATTTTTTTCTTTTAGAAAAATTATTGTTCAGATTCTAAATGCAAATTTATAAGTTTTATCAAATTAGGCTGTTTTTGTTTGCTTATATTCTGTATTGCACCTTGTGTGGATATCACACAGTTATAATTCCTCATTTCTTCAAATGTTATGCAGTTGTTTACAAGTTTTTTTATATCTTCTAATATATATAAATCCCCTTTATCTCTTTTTTCTTTTATGGTTTCATTTATTATCTCTTTATATTTACCAAAAAGCCAAATCTGCGAAAAATATAATTTTAATGGGCGAATATTTGGTGGATCAAATCCTCCATCATATACTTCATCATTTACCATTTCTTTTTTATTTATAATTCCAAAACCTATTATTCCAGTTTGAACCTTTTCATTTAAGAATAAGTATTCAATTCCAATGGAATGAAATATAAATATATCACCGGATTTTATTTTATCCCATGCTGCATGTAATCTAGGTTTTTCTCTAAATCCCCAAGTCAACGTGTTATAAAATTTTAGCCAATCCTCTGGTGGACCGGTTAATTTCTTAAATCCATCAATTTCCATTTTTTCTAATGCTTCTGATATATCCATTTTATCTAAATTTATTTATCTGATTTAAATATTATATTTTTCCTTTCTTTAATTTATCGTGCAGGTCATAGAAAAAGTTTTCTCCTTTTTCGGAATCTAATATAAATGTTGAACTTATATTATTTATACCTCTTGAAAATGATATTAAATTGTGTTCTGCTGCCATTTTTATCATTTTTGCATTTGTAAGATTATCTGAAAGTTTATTTCCAACCACACTTATAGCAGATACAGAGTTAATTTCAATTTTTTTTATGTATTGGTCTTTTTTAAGCTCTTTTATTAACCTGTTTTCATCCTCCTTTTTTATGAATATCTGTATGGTTGTTTCTGATATAGGTTGAGCTAATGATATTATATTCACATTACACTTTTTCACCAAATTTATTATGTGGGATGCAGAACCTATTCTACCAACTATGTTTAAACTCTCTATTTTTATCTCTGTTAAATCCTTAGTAAAAGTTATTCCTTTTAGCGAATTAACTTGATAACTCTCAGATATTGTTGTTGTATTATTTGAATAAAGGCATCTTATTATAACGGAAATATTTGTATTTATTATTGGTTCAAAGGTTTTTGGATGGAATTTTTTTGCACCTAAATGGGCTAATTCTACCGCTTCTCCCACGGATAGATATTTTATTGTTACTGGATTATCTATTATTCTAGGATCTGCTGTCATTATTCCTGGGACATCAGTTATTAAAATTACCTTATTTATGTTTAATATTTTTGCTATTATAGTTGCGGTGTAATCACTACCACCCCTACCTATAATAGTTGAATACCCATTTTTATCAATCCCAATGAATCCAGGTACTATTGTAATATTATTATTTTTGATTGCATTTCTGAGTATTGCTTTTGTTTTCTTCTGATTTACTAAATCATCTCCCTGTTTTTTATACGTGAATAATATGGGATTTATTACAGGGATAGAGCTTATGCCATTTTGCATTAAAATACTGTGTAACACAATCGTAGACATTTTTTCTCCATATGAAATGAATTTATTTTTTGTATTTTGATTGAATTTTTCTGTTTTAATCATTTTTGCTGTTTTTAAAAGTTCTCGTTTTAACTTTAAAAGAGCCTCTTTTGAATTTTTATCATAACCAAACATGCTTATGAATTTGCTATATTTATTATAAACTTCAATTGCAATTTTATCTATCTCTTCTTCATTTTTTGTTCCTTCAATAAGTAAATTTGTAACGCCGTTAAGTGCAGATACAATTATTATAATTTTTTCATTTTTATTCAATTCACCAATTATCTTTGGCAAACTAACTATGTCCTCTTTGTCTTTTAATATTGATCCACCAACTTTTATTACGATCATTTTACCAGAACTTTTTGTTTATATTTTTATAAATATAGAACTTGGTAAATATATAATATTCTGATTTTATTAATAACTATTAAATAATGTAGGTTACATAAAATATTAATTGATAACATGCGAAATCGTACCATTACGGGTATAAAAAATTTTGATGCTGTAATAGATGGTGGGATACCATCAGGAAACCAAGTTGCATTGGCGGGGGGACCAGGAGCAGGAAAAACTCTTTTTTCGTTTGAGTACTTATATAATAATGCAAAAGCCGGAAATAATGCTTTATATTTTTCTTTAGAGGAAACAAGTGATATGATAATAGAAAATGCAAAAGCAGCTTATAGTGATTTTACTGATATAGATGAACTAATAAAGGACAATAAACTTATTATATATGGATTTGAAAAAACAGAGAAATATTTGAATAAGGATAATGGTGATGGAGGTTATTCTTTTAATGAGTTTGTATCTGGAATAATTGAGTTGATCAATAATTACAATATAAAAGCATTTGTTTTAGATTCTATAACCGTTATAAAATTGATAATAGAAGACACGTTAACCTATAGAAGATTGACCATGGAACTTATAAAACAACTTAGAGAAAAAGGAGTTACCTCTTTGATAACTATGGAAGTTAGTTCCGCAAATAGGGAAAATATAAAATTTAAACCAGAATTTTTTGTTTTTGATGGTATAATTTCTCTTTATCTAGAAGGAGAGGGGAATAATAGAGTACCTATATTGGAAGTTATAAAAATGAGGGGTACTTATCATAGTTTTAATTCAATACCATATGATATTAAAAATGACGGTATACAATTATTGGAATTACCTAAATTAAAAGATTAATGGTGGATAAATATGGAAAATGAGGGTGTGGTAAATAGATTGAAAACTGGTATCCATGGATTGGATAATATAATAGGAGGAGGAGTTCCAATTGGATCTCAAATATTAATATTAGGATCTCCAGGAGCAGGAAAAACATTAATATCCCTTGAAATGCTTTATCATAATTCAAGATTAGCTATACCCTCAACTTTTATAACTACAGAAGAAAGAAGAGAGGCACTTATTTATAATGTAAAAAATGCTTTTTATTCTTTTGATGATTACGAGGATAGGGTAGAGAATAAAAAAATAAATATAGTACATAAAGCACTAGTTGATGGCTTTAAAAGTAGAGAGAATTTTGAAAAATTTGTAGCGGATATTGTAAATGATATGGACTCAAATAAATCTAAGTTGCTTGTAATCGATTCCATAAGCAGCCTTCGCCCAATACTTTCCGATGATAGAACCTTTACAAGATCCATAACTTATATGACTGAAGTATTCAGAGATAATGGTATAACCGCATTCATGACCTATGAATCAGATATTAAAAGAACGGATGATATAATGAAACTTGGATTATACAGCACTTCCATGTTTGATGGTATAATCAAACTATTTGTAAATCATATGGAAGGTTCGTCTCAATATTCAATGGAAATATCAAAATTAAGAAATTCAACGCATAAACTTTCTACAGTACCTTATCAGATAACTGATAGTGGATTTGATGTTCTTTCAGATTGATGGTGAATATGGCAGACAATAGAAGTTTAACTGAGATTTTAAATTCAGATATAAATTTTGTAAATGATATAATAAAATACTTACTTGGAACAGAAATGGAAAGAGGAGTATCTGAAATAAATAAATTGATACCTGTAGAATTGACAAAT
Source organism: Microcaldota archaeon (assembly GCA_021821445.1). Classification (GTDB taxonomy): domain Archaea; phylum Micrarchaeota; class Micrarchaeia; order Micrarchaeales; family Micrarchaeaceae; genus Mancarchaeum. Next base: position 51,813 of record JAKACK010000005.1, read on the forward strand.
CAAATATTACTTTATTTTATTGCATCTGGTATATTAGATATAATGGGAAAGGAAATAAACCGTAGTACTATAGAAAGACTTTTTACTGCAGGTGAATTTCCAGTCAATAGAGATATATTGAATGGAGTTGCAAAAATAAAATTTAAAAATCGTATGGCATATATATGGGCAATACTATTTTTGTATATGGGAGATGGAAAAATAACTCTGAATAAGATAATAAATATTATAATATCATTTGGACTTGACCCAGATATTGATGAAGCTAAGAACTCAATAGAAGTATTCAATGAAATAGGTGCAAAATATGGATTAAAACCTGTTTCGATTGAAGATTCATAATAAAATTAGGAATATGTAATAAGGGATAAGGTATAGGTTGTTTTCTTTTCTTAAATATTTGCTATTTAATATTAATTTTTGCTTTGGAAAAGCTATTTGGTATTTCTTTTCTGTAGCAGCTCCGCTTTTTACCTCAATACCTAAATCTATAGATTTGATGTAAAAGTCTACCTCTACTTTATCTTTAAGAAAATATACTTTTCCGAACCTTCTTATCAAAGATATACCTAGTACACTTTCAACTAAAGGACCACGAAACCTTACAAAATCTGATTCTTTTATAAATGCTCTGAATAAAAAAGGATCTATAAAATAAGTTTTTATGTATTTTGATGATCTTTTACCTTTTAAAATATCAAATTTATATACGGTTTTTATAATCCCTAATTTTTGTAAAAACTTATAATCCTTTTTTATAATACTTAAAGCATTTCCAGAATCATCGCTCATTGATTCTAATTCATATATACTTCCATATGCATTTGATATTTCAGAAGTTAAATTTGAAATTTCGGATATGTTTAGATTTAAATATTTGAGAAGCTCATCAACTTTTGAGCGATAATCATATATCATTTCGGAAAAGGTTTTTTCCTCTTTGTAATTATTTATATTTTCAATTAATCCTCCGGATTTAAGGTATTCTTCAAATAGATTTTTTAAAACTGCAACGTACAATTTATTGTTGTATATGTTTGATGTAACTGAAAATAATTTTTCTATTGAAAATCTATCCTCCTTTAGTAACCTCCTTTGTTCGGTTAAATAATCTAATAAATTTTTGTCTAATTGGGACTTTGAATATTCAAAGAAATTCAGTGATTGGAGCTTTATTAAACTTAAATTTTTTAATTTTTTTGAATATAAATTTACATTTTCGTAATTAGATGTTAAATATAGTTGTTGTATGTTTTTTGCAGATGTGATAATTTTAATTAATCTATCAAATTTTTCAGGATATGCGCTGATATATACATCTATATCATTTATGAATATAAATAAATTTTTTTTACCATTTATAAACTCGGATAAATATTCTATTATATCGTAATCAGATATTAATTTCATAGGTAAGTAGATTATATTGTTTGGATTGATGCCACTATTTAAAAGTTCTTTTATTTTATTTTGTATCATTAATTCTTTTCCTGTACCTATAGTTCCATAAATTAAGAAAGTTCCTTTTTTCAACCTCTTATGATTTTTTGATTTTTTAAAATCTTTTGTAAGTAATCTATTTTTATACCACCATGGATTGTATATCTTTATAATCTCCTTATTCATATTAACCATATTTGGTGATTTTATATTTTAAAACCATGATCTTTTCTTTTTATCTAGTTCTTCATATTTACTTATCAGTTCTTTCTGCTCCGAATTGATTTTCTTTGGAATATCTATTTTAATAGTTGCGATTAAATCCCCTGTTCCTGATGCATTGAAATGAGGCATACCCATGCCTTTTACCACAATTTTATCTCCATCCTGTGTTCCTGAAGGTATATTAAATTCAACATCACCCTCAAGTCCTTTTCCTAAAATTTTTCCTCCTATTATTGCAGTGTAAAATGGTACATGTACATCAGTATACATATCATCTCCTTTTCTTACAAACCTTCTATCAGACTGTACACGTATTTCTATATATAGATCTCCTGCCCCATCAGTACCATAATCTCCCATACCTTTCAATCTAAGCCTATTTCCGGATGCAATTCCTTTAGGTATATCTACATCTATTGTTTCTGTAACATTTAGTCTTCCAGTCCCATTACATTTTGTACACGCTTTTTCAGGGATTTTTCCTTTACCTCCGCATGTTGGACATACAGTTATACTTTGCATTATCCCAAAAGGCGTTCTTCTTGATTGTCTAATTCTTCCACTACCATTACAAGTTGGACAGGTTTTAATTCCATAACCTGGTTCTGCACCCGTTCCCTTGCATCTATCACATTGCTTAATGTGTGTTAATTTTATCTTTTTTGATGTTCCGTGTATTGCCTCTGAAAGAGTTATATTCACATGAGCTAATATATCCTGCCCATAATCCTCTTCTGTTCTGCTACTTCCCCCACCAAATAAATTATCGAATATGTTATCGGTCTCAAATGAGGTACCTCCACCTCCAAATCCCATATCTCTGAATATATCTTCAAAATTAAAACCTCTGAAAACATCTTCTTGGCTGAATTGCTGATTGAATCCTTCTGGACCGTATGCATCGTATTTTTTTCTTTTATCTGGATCTCCTAATACAGCATAAGCTTCATTTATCTCTTTGAATTTCTCCTCTGCTTTAGGGTCTTTGTTTCTATCAGGGTGATATTTCATAGCTAGTACTCTATAAGCTTTCTTAATCTCGTCCTGAGATGCACCCTTATCAACTCCCAATATTGAATAGTAATCTTCAGCCATTTTTAAACCTTTTTTTAAATTAAAATTGAATTAAAAACAAAATATAAAATAAGTTATTTTTCTACCTTGTAGTTTGCGTCAGATGTGTTATCTGGACCTGATCCGTTATCAGAATTTCCAGAGTTGTCTGAATTTCCTGTATCCGGACCATTCTGTCCATCTGTTGGTCCACTTCCTCCGTTTTGTCCCTGCCCTGCTGCTGCTTGATAAGCGTGACTGCTTATATCTGCAAGAGTTTTCTGCAAATCGTCAGTGGATGATTTTATTGCATCGTAGTCCTCTTTTGTAACTAAATCCTTTAATTTATCTTTCATTTCAGTTAGTTTCTTTTTATCATCTTCTGAAATCTTGTCCTTAAGGTCTTCAATTGTATGTTCTGTTGTATATATTAATGATTCTGCATTGTTCTTTATTTCTATTTGCTCTTTAATCTTTTTGTCTTTTGCTTCATTCTCTTGTGCATCCTTTATTTTTTGTTCTATCTCTTCTTTGCTCATTTTGTTTGGTGCTGCTATATCTATTGACTGACTCTTTCCAGATGCTTTATCCTTTGCAGTTACATGAAGTATACCGTTGGAATCAATATCAAAGGTTACCTCTATTTGCGGTATCCCTCTTTTTGCTGGTGGTATTCCTGTAAGGCTAAATCTTCCTAAATCAATATTGTCTTTTGCTAGTGGACGTTCTCCTTGTACTACGTGTATATCCACATTTGTTTGGAAATCTTCTACAGTACTGAACACTTGACTCTTTTTAACAGGTATTGTTGTATTTCTTTCTATTATTGGTGTTGCTACTCCTCCGACAGTTTCTATGCTCAATGTCAATGGTGTGACATCTAATAATACTATATCTTTTACTTCACCTGTCAAAACTCCTCCTTGTATTGCTGCTCCTAATGCAACTGCTTCCATAGGGTCTACTCCACGCTCTATAGTTTTTCCAACTAGCTGACCAACATATCTTTGTACAATGGGCATTCTTGTGGGTCCTCCTATCAATATAACTCTATCTAATTGTTCTGACTCAATCTTTGCATCTTGTAAAGCCTGTTTAACAGGTTTTGCAGATTTTTCTATTATTGGCATTACTAAGCTTTCTAATTTAGCCCTATCTAGAGTATATGAGAAATTTATAGGCTGATCTCCCTTCTTTGATAAGAAAGGAAGGCTTATTTCTGTTGTAAGAGTTGTTGAAAGCTCTATTTTTGCTTTTTCAGCTGCCTCCTTAAGTCTCTGCATAGCCTGATTATCCTTTGATACATCTATTCCGAATTGCTTGTTAACCTCTGCGATAAGGAAGTCAACAATTGCTTTATCCATATCTGTACCTCCTAGCTGAGTATCTCCACTTGTTGATTTTACTTCAAAAACTCCATTTCCGAATTCCATAATAGTTACATCAAGTGTTCCTCCACCTAAATCGTACACCATTATTTTCATTTCTTTGTCATTTTTATCTAATCCATATGCCAAACATGCTGCTGTAGGTTCATTTACTAACCTCACAACTTCTAATCCTGCTATTGAACCTGCATCCTTTGTTGCCTGTCTTTGATTATCATTGAAATATGCAGGTACAGTTATAACTGCCTTCTCTACTTTTTCTCCCAAGAATGCTTCTGCATCTCTCTTTATTTTCTGCAATATCATCGCAGATAATTCTTGTGGCTTATAGTCCTTTCCATTTATGTGGTATGTATAATCGGTACCCATTTTTCTTTTGAATCCGGTTATAGTGCCATCTGGATTTGCGACTGCCTGCCTTTTTGCAGGTTCTCCAACCAATATCTGATTATCCTTAGTGAATGCGACATAACTTGGAAAAGCTTTACCATATAATGACGCTCCTTCACTGCTTGGTATAATTACAGGTCTTCCTCCTTCTAAAACTGCTGCTGCAGAATTTGACGTTCCTAAATCTATTCCTATTATTTTCATTTTTTCACCTTAAATATTTCATTTTTCTTTTGTGTCTGAATCTTTTGATTCTTCATCCTCATTTCCTTCTTGCTTAGTATCTAAATTTTCGCTTTCTGTTTTGCTGTTATCAGTATTATTTTCTAAAGATTTATCTGACTTATTTGGCTTTCCGGATATTATTACAGATGCGGGCCTTATCACAGCATCATTAAATTTATACCCTTTTGTTATTGTTTCTATTATAGTACCATCAGGTTGATCACTTTCTTTTACCATTAATATTTCATCTAAGTAAGGGTCATATTTACCTTCAGTTGGTATGAGCATTAATCCATCATTAGATAGGGTTTTCATGAAATTTGTGTAAACCATCTCTATACCTTTTTGTACAGTTTTATCTGATGATTTTTCCGCTGCAATTATTGCAAGTTCAAATTCGTCTATTATTGGCAATATTGACCTTATTAGTTCTATTTTACCATTATTCCTAGCATTTGATATATCATTTTGAGTCCTTCTTTTGTAATTATCAAATTCCGCTGCAATTCTCATATATCTGTCCTTGTATTCATTAATTTGATTATCCTTTTCTGTTAATTTTTGTTTTATGTCATTTAATTTATCAAATATCTTATGCTCTTGTTTTTCTTGATTGGGTTTATTTGGATTAAATTCTGCTCTATCCTCTTGATTTGTTTCCTTAGAATCCTCATTATTATTTTTATTTGCTTCTTGATCTTTTTCTTTATCGTTATCTTTTAAATCTTTTTCACTATTACTCAACATATCACCTTATTCCTTTTTTGAACCTCTCTTTCTTTTATTTAATTCATTACTCAATGATTTAAGCTTATCAAATTCCTTTGCTGTATCTAATAATCTCATCATCTCTCTATTCAAATCATATTCTATTTCTTCTATAACCGAACTAAATTCATTTGCTCTCAAATAATACTTTCTACCCTTTTTTATTATCAGACCCATATCAATCAATATATTAAGGTGGTATATTATTGTTGTTCTTGGTATATTACTTGATAACTTTATTTCTGAACTGGAGATTCCTTTTCCTTCAGATGCTAGATCTATGAATTTTTTAAGCAATCTCTCTTCAATACTGTCATCTCTTTCTATCTCCGATTCAAGACCGAATGCTTGGCAGAACCATTTTATTATAAGGTCTGGATCATTAGATTCGGGCTTAGCTACTGATTTGATTATTATAAATTTCATCACTTATTTATATGCAACGATATATTTAAATATTTTTCTATATATAATAATTAATTGTTGTAAATGTCAAATAAAACTTGACATTTAAATAGGTGAGAATATGAATGGAGAAAATAGAGAGAAGAAGGATAGAGTATATGATAGGGGTATAAGAATTTATGACCCTTTTGATGCAGTGGACAAGTTTATGCATTCAGCATTGTCATTAAGGCCAGATAAATTCTTTGATTTTCCAACCAATGACGGATTTAAGCTTCCAGAATCTGATATAATTGATAATGGTAATTCTTTCGAGGTAAAAATAGATCTTCCAGGTGTAGATAAAAAGGATATCGACTTAAAAGTAAAGAATGACCATATAATAATTAAAGCAGAAAAAACTGAAGAAAAGGAAAATAAAGAGAAAAAGTATTATTCTAAAGAAAGAACATCTGTAGGGTATTATAATGAGATACCATTGCCTGAAGAGGTAAAATCAGATTCTGCAAAAGCAAAGTATGAAAATGGTACATTGACAATAAATGTTGATAAATCAGATAGGGCAAAAGAGAATTCAGTTAAAATAGAATAAGGACCTTTTAATTTTTTATTGTATTTTTAACTAATGTTTATTATTTTTTACTTCTAATTATTATTGATAGATTTGAAATTTGAAAAGATGGATAAATCACAGATTGCAATTGAATTTATAATAGTATATTCGCTAGTATTACTTATTTTCCTTATTGTATTTGCTCTTGTTGCAAATGAACGTGCTTATACCCTAGATCAGCAAGAATATTCTCAAATGCAACTTGTAACCGAAGCGATTGCAGAGCATATGGATATAGCTTTGGAAGCGGGTAATGGATATGTATATACATTAACTTTACCAACTACCGATACGCTACTACCTTATAATTTAGAGATAACTCCAGATGGTGCTGTTAAAGCGACTATGCGTATAGGATCTGATAATATTACTTCTATATCTTATAGTGCAGCTAGAGATATCAATTTAAATAATAGTGGTTTGGGTTATACTGTTCCAACTTATTCTGGTCAAATAGAACTTTATAATGATAGAGGAGATCTTTATATAGACTCTTATCCAAATCAAAATCCTTATATTGCAAAATACCTTTATACATCAATAAAAGGCTATAATAAAGTTGCTTCTTTTAATGGTACCTCCTATATTTATATACCAAATCTTTCAAATCCAACCGGAAATAATTTATCTTATTCAGTATGGTTTTATTTAGATAAAATACCTGGTAATAATCCGGGTATAATATATGCAAATAATTCATCGCAGATCTCTCCTTTATCCTTATTAATTAATAAGACTTTTCATTTACAGATTTCCTTAAATAACAATTCAAAAGAGCATTTTTCAGCTAATTCAAGTTTGAGTTTAGAATCTTATAAATGGTATCAAGCAACTGTTTTTGTAAATCAATCTTCTCATCAATATGGATTATACATTGATGGTAACTTAAGTTTTACAGATACCTTTGAAGGGAAATTATCAAAAGCAGACGGCTTTTATATTGGTTTATTTTACCCTCAAGGTGCTTATTTCCCTGGTTATATATCAGATGTGCAAATATACACATCGGCTTTGAATAAATCTGAAGCAGAATACCTATATAATAATGGAATGAATGCAAAACCTTTAAATAATGCAAATTTATTGGCTTGGTATCCATTGGATGGAAATATAGAAGGTTATGGAGAATCTGCATTAAACGCCATATCAAAAAATTTAAATTTCAGCAATAATCTTCTTGTTTCTACAAATGTGACTAATCTAAATAATTCTCAATTAAATAATAATTTAGTAGGATTTGTATCATCAGTAGGAAACTTAAGTTCTCCGTATAGATATGATACAGTCTTTTCTTCAAATACCTTAAATAATTATCAATCAGTAATCTGGAACTCCAGCATAAATAACCTCACCATAAATGCATTTAACGGCAATTTATATTCACAAAATTATCTTGATCTTTGGTATCCGTTAGATTCTGGTTCGGGTAATGTTATTTTTGATTTAACAGGACATGGAAATACTGGATATATGTCAGCTAATGCGATTTGGAAAAATGATACGGAGTATACAAGAGTATATTCTCCTAAATTTAATTCTACTCTAAATGATTATATTGAGATGAATGTTTCAAACAATTTATTAGATATAGCTAGAAATCAGTCCTTTAGTTTTGATGGATGGATAAATTACACCAAAGGAAACCATATTGAAACTATAATAAGTGATACTAACAGTACATATGATTCAGGGTTTAATATTTACATAAATTCTAGCGGAGACCTTAATGCTATAATAGATGGTTATAATTTAAATGAGAGCCAACCTATTCCAAGTAATGTGTGGCAATTTATATCTGTAAATTATAATGAAAATAATGGGACTATGTATATATATTTGAATGGTACATTAGAAAAAGAGAATAATCTAAGGGGTTTATCTTTAGTGCAGTATGCACCTTATTATATAGGAAATAATTATACATTATCCACTAATTCTGAATTAAATGGTTCGGTATCAAATGTACAGTTATACGCATCGGAATTATCAAAAAATAAAATTTTATCTTTGTATAAGGAAGGAGTGACAGGGTTACCATTAAATCAATCAAAAATTATTGCTTGGTTGCCATTAGATAGAAATTCAAGTGATTATGGTTATCCATCAAAAACTATTTCCAAAGGCATAATTTATAATGAAAGTAGTTATATTCATTATGTGAGTTCAAGACCGACTTTGTATTTTAATGGAAGTAATAATAATCAGGAGGGAAATCAGGTATTTATTAAATTTTTAAGTGAGTACAATAAGATAAATCCTGCAGGAAATTTCACCGCATCGGTCTGGTTTAAAACTGAAAGTAATGGTACGATACTTTGGAATGGTGGGGATATAACATCTTCCAATACACCAGAATGTAGCGATGATTATTCTCCAATTTTATATGTAGATGATGCAGGAGATCTTGCAGG
>JAKACK010000037.1 GCA_021821445.1 Microcaldota archaeon
AAACCTAAGTTTATATTATGGTGATTAATTTAAAAAATATAAAAATGAAAAGTTTAGACAAAGATAGTATAAGCGATCATATAGAAGAGCCTAATGTTATAGAGGTTAAGAATTTAACCAAAATGTATTCTTATGGTGATAATGAATTCGCAGCTCTAAAAAATATCAATTTTAATGTAAAATTGGGTGAATTTGTTTCTATAATAGGTCCATCAGGTTCTGGTAAAACAACCTTATTAAATATGCTAAGTGCTATGGATAGACCAACATCCGGGCAGGTTATAATAGATGGTAATGATATAAATATGTTGAATAACAGTCAACTTGCAGAATTACGAAATCTTAAAATCGGGTTTGTTTTTCAATCATTCAATCTTATAAATACAATGTCAGCCGTTGAAAATGTAGAACTTCCGTTGATGATACAAAATGTACCTAGGAAAGAAAGGTTAGAACGTGTTACTGATATGCTATCAAGACTTGGATTGAGTAAAAGATTGAATTCATTACCACAATTGCTTTCAGGAGGTCAGCAGCAAAGGGTTGCAATAGCTCGCGCTCTTATAACAAATCCAAAAATAATATTGGGTGATGAACCAACTGGAAATTTAAACACTGAGGATACTGAAAACGTTATGGAAATACTTGATAAAATGCATAAAGAATTACATAACACTCTTGTAATTGTAACGCATAATCCGGATGTAGCAGATAAGGGTGAGCGTATTATAACCATAAAAGATGGGGAAATAGAAAGTATAAAAGAAAATAAGAAAAAGGTGTAAAAATGTCTAATTTGATGAAATCTATATTAATAATTGTGATTGTCTTAGGTATAATGAATTTGTCTTCAGCTCAAAGTTTGAATCAATTCAGTGTTATAAATTCTTATTTTGGAACTAACGGAAATCAAATTTATCCTGTTCCAGGACAACAAGATGTACCATTCACAATTGTATTACAAAATACTTATAATGCAAAATATGTGAATGCCTCCTTTATGCTTTATAATTTTAATTCAGGATTTAAACCTACAAACGGTCAGAATAGTGTAACTGAAAGTATGCCAATAATAGATCCTGACCAGCAATTCTCAATAACATTTTATGTTAATATACCCTCTTATGCAAAAGAGAGTACCTATGATTTAGATCTCCAGATAGAATCAAATGGGTCATTTAGCAATGAAGATACTATATTAGTACCATTTCAATATGGAGGAGTACCAAAGTTACATTACTCATTGGAACCTTCTACTTTAATACCAGGAAAAATTAATAACGTAACCTTAAATATAACAAATGATGGTTCAGCAAATATTGAAAACCTTCAAATTAATTTGAACAATAATGAAGGAATATCTTTATTGAACTCAATAAATGAAATTTCAAATTTAAATATTAATTCAAGCGCCTATAAAAATTTAAGTTTTTATGTTCCGGATTCTTCAGCATCGTCAACCGCTGATTTCATCGCAACATCATCTATTTTAAATGGTTATGGACAACCTCAAATATTAAATTATAGTTTTAGTATACCTGTGGGATCAACACCAATATTATTATTGAATCAGACCGATACATCTGCTTATATAGATTCATCAACACCATTATCATTCAAACTTTCAAATATTGGTTCATCAAATATAACAAATGTGGAGGTATCATTTGATATAGGGGACATATCAGGAGCATCAGTTGTAAACAATATAACCGAATATTTTCCAGTTATAAAAGCAAATTCATCAATAAATTACACACCAGTTATATCATCAGGTCCATCTGTTTCTGAGGGAGGGTACTCAGGTGACATAACAGTTTCATATGAAAATAGTTTAGGACAAGAATTAAGCCAGCAATTTCCAATAGGGTTTACAATATCTGGTTTGAGCAATTTAGTAATACAGAATTCCCAAACAACATCGATTGAATTACCTTCAAATGAAATAATAGCAACTTTATCTGGGACTTTTGTAGATGAAGGATCGGATAATGCATATTATACAACCCTATATGGTTATTTAGAAGAAGGGAATAAAATAATTGGAAGCAATTCTACATATATAGGAGAGATACAGACAGATTCACCTATGCCGTTCAGTATTTCAATAGATCCTATAGCTAGTAAATATAAGGGATTTAATTCAACCTATCAAACTAACACCAGTAAATTTAATTCAACTTCCATAAATAGCAACAATCAAAATCTTAAAATGGTAATCTATGAAACCTACAAAAATGGATTTAATCAGAATTTCACAACACCAAAAACAACATTAAATGTATCAGCACCCGTACCATACAATTATTCAGAGATACCATCAAAATTCATAAAAAAGAATAATGATAATGGTTATATTGATTTGATAATAGTAATAATCATAATAATAATACTATTTGCTTTGTATAGACACCACAAATCATCAAAGAAGAAATCCAAAAAATCAAACAGCCCTGTGATATGAAAAGGTGGTAATAAAATGAGGCAAACAGACCTTTTTAGAATAATACTAAACTACATGAACCATAAACGAGTCAGAACAGTTATGACTATAATAGGTATA
>JAKACK010000016.1 GCA_021821445.1 Microcaldota archaeon
TACTGTCCATAATTGTATTTTATTCAATCTTATATATATACATTTCTAATAAAATTGTATATTTTGTATGATTTTATTGAATAAATATTTATATCACTTTAATAAATGTAATAATGGTGTGTATATGGGTGGTGAAAAATTAGTTGAGAAATTAGCAGTTACAAGCGAAGTAATCAGGCATACAATTGATTATTTCAATGAAAAGGGATTTATTCAATTATTGCCAGTAATTCTTGGAAAGAGTACAGATCCATTAGGGCCTGATCCAAACTCATCAATTTTGAAGACTCCAGAAGTTGAATACAATGGCCAGAAGCTTTATACGATGAATTCAATGATATTGCATAAGCAGATTGCGCTTAAACAGCTTGAAAAGATATTTATTCTATCTCCAAATATAAGGTTAGAAAAAGCAGAAAGAAAATCTAGTGGAAGACATCTGTTTGAATTCACGCAGTTGGATTTTGAGATTAGAGATGCAAAATCAAAAGATGTGATGTCATTGATGGAGGATTATTTAGCTTATCTGAGCAAATCATTAAAATCAGATCCAAAAGCAAAAGAGGCTTTTGAAAAATTAGGCATAGAAATATTTGATTTTAAACCTCCATTTAAGGTTTATACATCTGGTGAATTATCAGATAAATATGGTGAAGATTGGGAAACAGTAGTTTCAAAATCATCAGATCAACCATTCTGGGTTACAGATCATAAAAGAGAATTTTATGAAAAGGAGGATATAGATAAACCTGGTCATTACCTTAACTATGATTTAATATATCCATTAGGATTTGGTGAAGCTTTATCTGGTGGAGAGCGCGAGCATGAGTACGATGTTATCACAAGAAAAATGGGTAAGGATAAATTAGATATGGAGGTTTATAAAGCGTATTTAAGTGAAGCCAAAGGAGGTTTATATCCATCAGCCGGAGCAGGATTTGGGATGGAAAGATTAACAAGATTCTTAACAAAATCAGAGCATGTTGGGGATGTAGAATTGTTCAGAAGAGTTCCAGGTGAAGAAATAGTAATTTAATTCATTTAATAAATTTTAATTTTTATTAATCTTTAAGCTAAATCAGTCTTCTCTCATGAATTTTCCATTAGCATTATCCTGTAATGCTTCTTCAAAATCCCATATATAATCTTCACCAATACCAATTTCAACTTTATCATTCTTTTTAGCAAATGATCCTATATAATCTAAGAAGTCCTTACTTTCATTAATTCTTTTACCTACAGTTATATGGGATTTTAAGGTCAATTCCACTTCTTTTGGATATTTATCATAATATTCTTTGATTAATTTATGTATTTCATCAATTTTATCGGTATTTTTTTTATCTGTTTCTGAATACGTTCTAAGCAATACATTAATACCTTTTATTAAAGTATTTACTTTTGTGTAATATATATCTCTAAGGTTATCAGTTTCGATATATAACATATCGCCATATTTTATATTCTCTATATAATCTTTCTCTACCCTTTCATCAAATTTAATTTTTGAAGGGTTTTTTATAGCACCGTCAAAACTATCACATTGTGAAAGTAAATGTTTTGAAAGTTCAATATCTAAATCAGATTCAACATTATGAAATTTCTTTTTTGTTACCATCTAATCACTCATATGAAAATTTTAATTTTGAATCATCCCTACTTATATATAAAAGGAAGGGGTATTCATTTTTGGATTCTCTATTATTCATTATGTTTTTCATTTTAACATTTGTGCTTATTCTACAAATGTGTTTTTTCCTTATTCTATCTTTAATTTCGGAGATAGCAATTGCTTTCATACTTATATTATTTAAGAATATAACTATAGGTTTTCCATTCTCCTTATAATTTAAATTTGTAACAAGTCCAACTGAAACATATTTATTATTTTTAAATAATCCAGCTGAATTTTCTTCACGTGGGTAAATTAAATCTTTTATATCAATATTATTTAACCTTATCATTAGACTATTTTGTTTATCTATTCCATCAGGATTATACTGTCTATTCTTTTCTAAAAGTCCATAAATTTGGTCTAATAATTCCTTATCGTGTTCATTAAATGAAGTCAAAGTACGAGTAAGACCACGCGATCCTTCAACACCAATAAATTTACTAACCATATAACCAAATGTATATTGATTACAAGATATATATAATTTACTTTTTAATCCTAAAAATAATAGATTCAAATAAATACTCTTTTATAAAAAAATAAATATACATAATTTAAAATCTTAATAAATCCGATTAAACAAATAGGGTTTAAGTAATTATAGGTTATAAGATGAAAAATTTAATATTTTTAATTCCAATATTTATATTAATTTTAATTGGAATTGCAGGAGCTTCAACTCCTATACTAACTTTAACAGTTCCTTCAAACTCAATCTATAATGGGGTAAATGGAACTGTAACTGCATCTGTATACCCATCAGGCATAACTGGAAATGTGATAATGTACATTAATAATAATGTAAATGGAATTGATGTTGCAAGTTTCAATTCAACTTCAAATACAATAACATATGCATCGCCTGCAACTGCAGGATATTATAAGTTTGAGGTATTGACAAATGCAAATGCAACCTATACATCCGCAAACCTTTCAAAGAATTTCACAATCTCAAAAGTATCTCCAATATTGAATTTAAGTGTCTGTGGTAATTACAATTACAACGGATCAGGATGTAAAGTAACCGCATCAATCTCATCAATATCAAACCAGATAACAGGAGATTTATACGTGAATAATGCAATCGAAGTAACAACAAATTCAATAATAAGTTACACAACATCACCAGATGCAGGAAATTATATCATAAAATTCAACACATCAGGAGATTCAAACTATACCTCAAATACAATTTCAAAGAGTTTCACAATCTCAAAGGCAACTCCAATATTGAGTTTAACTATTCCAAATAATAGTATATATAATGATTCATTCAGAAATATAGTATATGGATTAGGAAGTAACAGTTCTGAAAGTTTAAATTTCTCTCTGTATATAAATGGAAATGTGGTAAATACATTCAAATCATTTATTATATATAAAACAATTTCTGGATTTGATGTATCGGGTGGAGTGGCAGTATCACCTAACGGTTCTTATGCTTATGTTACAAATTTCGGCAATAATAATCTAAGTATAGTAAATCTTACAACAGATTCAATTGTAAAAACAATTTCAGGATTTGATAACCCTGAAGGCGTAGCCGTCTCTCCAAACGGAGCTTACATTTATGTTATAAATAATGGCAATGGTATTTTAAATATAATAAATCTTACAACAGATTCAATTGTAAATACAATTTCTGGATTTAATTCTCCGGAAGGAGTGGCGGTCTCTCCAAACGGAGCTTACATTTATGTTGTAAATAGCAGCAATAATAATTTAATTATAATAAATCTTACAACAGATTCAATTGTAAATACAATTTCTGGATTTAATTCTCCTGAAGGAGTGGCGGTCTCTCCAAATGGCAATTATTTATATGTTGTAAATTCTGCCGTTAATACTTTAAGTATAGTCAACCTTACAACCAATTCAATTGTAAAAACAATTTCCGGATTCTATGGTCCTGGAGGAGTAGCAATCTCCCAAAACGGAGCTTACGCTTATGTTACAAATGATAATGATGGTACTTTAAGTATAGTAAATCTTACAGCTAATTCAATTGTAAGAACAATTTCTGGATCGTATTCTGCATATCCTACAGCAGTAGCAATATCTCCAAATGGTGCTTATGCTTATTTTATGGACAATAATTTAAATATAGTTAATTTAGGGATTCATAATTTTAGGGTAAGAAATGCAGGTACCTATAATGTTGAAGTATATACTGCAGGAAATGTAAACTACAATTCCGCAAACCTTACAAAGAGTTTCACAATCTCCAAGGCAACTCCAATATTGAATTTAACAGTCCCAAAGAATAGTACATATAATGATTCATTTAAAACCATAACATATGGAATTAACAATTTTGGAAGTTTAAATCTTTCTTTATATATAAATGGAAACACAATCAATACCTTCAAATCATTTTCAATATATAGAAATATCTCAGAATTCTATTATCCTGAAGACGTAGCAGTTTCTCCAAACGCTGCTTACGCATATGTCACGAATTACAATAATAAATTAAGTATAGTTAACCTTACAACAAATTCAATTGTAAAGAACGTTTCAGGATTTGATTATCCTTTAGGGGTAGCACTTTCTTCAAATGGTGCTTACACCTATGTAACAAATTACAATAATAGTACTTTAAGTATAGTCAACCTTACAACTAATTCAATTGTAAGAACAATTTCTGGATTTAATGATCCTGATGGAGTAGCAGTTTCTTCAACTGGATCTTATGCTTATGTTTCAAATTACAATAATAGTATTTTAAGTATAGTCAACCTTACAACCAATTCAATTGTAAATACAATTTCCGGATTCTATTATCCTGAAGACGTAGCAGTTTCTCAAAACGGTGCTTACGCATATGTCACGAATTACAATAATAAATTAAGTATAGTAAATCTTACAGCTAATTCAATTGTAAAGAACGTTTCAGGATTTGATTATCCTTTAGGGGTAGCAATCTCCCAAAACGGAGCTTACGCCTATGTTTCAAATTACAATAATGGTACTTTAAGTATAGTAAATCTTATGAATAATTCAATAGTAAAAACAATTTCAGGATTTGATGGGACTTTTGGAGTGGCAGTCTCTCCAAATGGAAATTATATATATGTTACAAATTTTGATAAAAATACGTTAAGTATAACCAATTCAGGGATTCATAATTTCAATGTTATAGATGCAGGAACTTATGATGTAAAATTAAATACATTGGGAGATTCAAATTATACCTCAAATACAATTTCAAAGAATTTTACAATCTCAAAGGCAACTCCAATATTGAATTTAACAGTTCCTTCAAATTCAATCTATGATGATACAAATGGAACTGTAACAGCATCCGTATACCCATCAGGTATAACAGGAAACGTGATAATGTCAATAGATAATGGAACAGGAGTTGATATTGTAAGTTTCACTTCAATTTCAAATACAATAAAATATACATCACCTGCAATTGCAGGATATTATAAATTTAGGGTAATTACAAATGCAAATTCAAATTACACATCCACAAACATCACAAGGAATTTCACAATATTAAAGGCAATTCCAATATTGAGTTTGGGTATATGTGGTAATTATACTTACAACGGATCTGGATGCAAAATAATTGCATCTATTTCATCGATATCAAATCAAATAATAGGAGATCTATATATAAATAATGTATCTGTAGGAACAACAAATTCAATAATAAATAATGTAACACCATCAAAAACAGGAAATTACACGATAAAATTCAACACACTTGGAGATTCAAATTATACCCCAAATATAATTTCAAAGAATTTCACAATCTTAACGGCAGTATCAAAAGTAGTATCAAAACCAATAAATCAAGTAAATGGAGAAACAATTGGAAATGAATTAAGTTTGAATGTAAATAGAAATGAAAAATCAAGATTCATATTTAAGAGTATGGGAATACAATTTGAATTAAAACCAAATCAAACAACAAATATAATTATAGAAATAAATAATCTAACTTCAAACAAAACATATATTTCAACATGTTATTCATCAATATATGCAATAAAGTACAATATTAATTCATCATCTCAATTTACTGGAAATATGACTATTTCATATAATAATAGTTATGAGGGAAAAATTAGTCCTTTTAAATGTGTAAATAATAAATGGGAACCAATAAATACAGATAATTACAATTATATAAATAATCAAATTAAATTATACAATATAAGTAATTTTGATATTTTGGGATTATTATATAAGAACTATACATCACCCGTAGTAAAAGTTCCTGTAAAAGTTAACTATACTACAACTATAAAGATTAATAACACCGAAGGTAATATTTATCTTAATGGTTTATTAATAAATAATACCTCAGAATTAAAGTTTAAAAATGGAACGATTTTGAATTTTAAGGCATCTCCTAAATCCGGATATAAACTTGTAAAATGGGAAGGAACTGGAATAAATAGTTACAGTGGAAATGCAACATCCTTCAATATAACGGTAATGGGAAACTTTACAGAAGTTCCCATATTTTCAAGGATAACAATTCCTTTAATAAAATATTATAGTTTAGTTGTAAAGTCGAATCCTGTAAATGGTGGAACAGTTTATCCAAATGTTACATCAGAGTATAAATCCGGAACATCTATATTCGTAAAAGAAATTCCAAATGATGGATACACTTTCATAAATTGGACATGTTTAGGAGACAACTGTTATAGTGGAAATGAAACTTCATTCAACCTTACAATAATCGATAATGTAACAGAGATTGCAAATTATAAAAGTATAATTGTACCACCAGTAAAGAAAAAGCCACCAGATAATTTAATTTATTGGTACATTATTGCTCTTGTAATAGTAATTATACTGTTAATATTCCTGTTATTTGAGATTAAAAAAAGAAAAAGTAGGAGTATAAAAAAGTATTAAACATAAAAATACTTTTTGATTAGCTTAAAAATTTTAAGTGCAGATTAATAAAATATTATTATCAATCACAATATTGTAAATTTATCATTACTAAAAGATAAATTTAAATTAATATAAATTTAAGGTTTTAATTATTAATTTAAATATTTATATATACATTTCAATAAACAATGATTATATGGAATCAAAATCCAAAAGCAATTTAAATGAAAAAGTAATTGGGGAGTTACAGACAAAATCAAAATCATTATCTAATATGTTACCAAAAATTTATCAAAAGGAAATACAAACATCAATCTGTGAATTATTTAAAAATATGGAAATTCTAATATCAAAAAATAATAAAAATTCAGAAAAAGAAAAACAAATTGAAACAAATATAATAAACCTTGTAAGAGCTGATTTTATAAAGGATTATAAAAAGGAGGTTGAATTTATTAAAAACAACAATAATAATAAATCAAAGGATAATCCAGATGTGTCACAACCAATTGAAAATATCAAAATACTTTTAGATAACTACAAGGGAATTGTTAATCTACTATCTGTAGTTTTTAATAAAGATATGGAAATAAAAAAGTTTTCAAGATCCAGTAATTAATTAAGCTTTTATGATATAGATTTATAGATTATTTATCTTTATTAAATTAATTTCACAAGATTTCATAATCTGTGAAATTCTTGCCAAAGTTCCATTCATCCTTTGAGTACTTATTATCATAAAGTTTTTTTAGTAATTCTTTTTCATAATCGTTCAACTCTCCTTTATAATACTCAAATCCAAGTTCATTTTTGTATCCATTAAGTATTCCGCTTTTTACTGATTCAATATCGTTTTTTGATATATCTGATATGTTGATAACTCTATCGTGTATGCTTGAAATACCTTTATCCATTAATTTTATCTTTGGAACATTGAGAACATCAGCTAGCATATCAATATTAGTGTTCACCAAAGCAGCTGCATGAAACATAAGAGTATTTGATTTAATGCTGCCTGCAGCACCAACTATCTTTTTTCCATTAGCTGTTACATCATTGAGCTTGCCGCTTTCAGCATCTATACCTATTGATTTAAATGCATTTAAAGATCCCTTTATCATTAATTTGAACATCTTTATCACATCAAGCTTTACATCATAATTATCTTTAAGGATTATTGAGTAATTCAGATCACCCATATCATGATACACCGCACCTCCTCCTGTAAATCTTTTTGCAATCTTTATATTATTCTTTTTTGCAAAATCCCTATTAACCTCTTCATCTGCAAGCTGGAAACATCCAAGTATAACCGCATTTCTGTTTTGATAAAATCTAATAGTATCAGGAGCTTTATCTTTTCCTACTGCTGTAAAAATAGCTTCATCCATAGCTAAGTTCATGTATGGATCATCAGGATAATCAGTTTCAATTAGTCTTATCTTTGTCATTTTTAGCACCTATTATAGATAATATAAAATCATCCTTTGTTACAAAAGGAGTTATAGAACCAGCTTCGTAAAACTTATCAATTGCCTTTTCAACTCCTTCCTTGTTAAATTCAGTATTTTCAAGACTTTCCTCAAGTATTTTTATATTAATTTCTGGTATTATAAAAAAATCACCGGTAATTGAAGCTTTCTTTATAATATTGTTATCAACATCAAGTTTCACTCTTATAAGCCCTTTTTCTGCTTTAAATAAATTTTTCATTTCCATATAATAATCATTTTTATATAAACTATAAATTTATTCTTAAATAATCTAAATATTAAAATAAAAGAGATAAAGTTGTTATTTTATCTATTAATTTTACACTATGAACTTTCCATTAATCTCTAATTTAAACTCTACAAAATACCATTTTTTTACATTTATAAAAAGTTATTTTAGTTAACTATATATTTACTTAAACCTTTAATATATTGGTGGAAAAATGTTATCAGAAAATACTAAAGCACCAGATTTTGAATTGGAAGGATCGGATGGTAAGAGGCACAATCTAAGTGAATTTAAAGGAAAGTACCTAGTTCTATATTTTTATCCAAAGGATAATACTCCTGGATGTACTATTGAGGCAAAGAAATTTAATGAGAAAAAAGATGAAATAGAGAAATTAGGTGCAACAGTTGTGGGGGTTAGTAAGGATGACCTCAAATCTCACGATAAATTCAGGAGTAAGTTTAATCTGAAATTTTTGCTCTTATCTGATCCAGATAGCGAAATGATAAAAAAATATGAGGCTTATGGAAAAAAGATGACGGGTTTCGGTACAATTAGATCAACTTACATAATAGGAAAAGATGGCGTAATATTAAAAGCCTACCCAAAGGTAAAACCTCTAGTACATACAGATGAAGTTATAGAGTATTTAAAAGGATTAAAAAATTGAAAAGACAACAATCAAATATTTTTATATTTTTATTTGATTTAAATTCTTGCTTACTAAATAAATATCCATGACATATAGTCTACAACTTGATCGTAATCACCAGTTTTATCTCCAGAATTTGAGAAGTTGAGCAGCTTTCCGTTTTTTGCACCATAATATTTAGAGCAAAGAAGCGCAACGGTTATAGGTCCAAAACCGCATATGCTATTATTTAAAGCTTTAACCTCTTTGTTAAAACCAATATAATCCATATCTTTTAGGTATTCTGCAAGTTTCATATCTTTTTTATTGGCTACAGTGCTTTTTTCATAATGATCGAAATCAGAACTAGCTAAAACAATTATATTTCTTTTCAATTTCTCAGCAGTACTTATTATCGCTTTGCTCAAAAGCTCACTGTTTTCAACCTCTTGATCACCCATACACGCGAATACATATTTCTTTTTTCCAACAACTCTTTGCAAAAATGGCAATTGTACTTCCAAAGAATGTTCATCCGCATGTGCAGATTCATCGTGGTAAATATTATCAGAATAATTTACCAACTCTTTTGAAAATTCCAAATCATTTTTTGCAGTATCTAAAGGAGTTCTCCAATCATCAAATGATATGGAAAGAGGTGTGCCTATACCTGTGTGATTTGGACCGATCAAAATTATTGTATCCACATCTTTCAAATTATTGTTCGATGCCATAGCTTTATATGTATAAGCTGCTGTATAACCGGAATAAATAAATCCTGCATGCGGTGCAACATAACATTTTGCATCAGATAAATCTTCTTTAATATCCGCCTTTGCAATTGCAGAATCTATAAATTCCTCTATTTCCCCTTTATATTTTGGATAAAAAGATCCATTGAATACCGGTTCTCTCAAAATATCACCAATAAAGATTTATCGCAAAAATGTAAAAATCTAATAAATTTTAATTTAAATAATTATTATGGCGGCTAGGGAGGGTTACATTATATACATTGATATGGATTCATTCTTCGCATCGTGTGAATTGTTAAGGCATCCAGATTTAAAAGAAAAACCTTTTGCGGTTGTTACTAAATCCGCAGATAAGTTCAGAGGTGTTGTGCAAACTGCTAATTATTCAGCTAGAAAGTTTAGTATACATAGTGGAATGCCTATTATGAAAGCGTTACAGCTTTATCCTAATCTATACTGCATAAAGGCCGATCACGATTATTATGAAGAAATTTCAGATGAAATATCCGATATGCTCAAATCATATGGATTTGAAATTGAGATGGTGAGTATAGATGAGGCTGCAATTGATACAACCGGATTAGAAGAATCCAAAGTTGTTGAAATAGCCAAAGATATGAAGAGAAAAATATCTGATGGGCTTAAGCTTCCCTGCACAATTGGGATTGCTAAAGGTAAAACATTCGCAAAGATGGCATGTGATTCAGCAAAACCAAATGGTTTCCTTTTTATAAAAGGTGATGAAACTTTGGATTTCATAAGTTACAAAAGAGTATCAGATATTCCCGGAGTTGGTAAAAAGACAGAAGAAAAGCTTGCAAATCTGAATATGTACTACATAAGGGATTTAAAGAATGCAAATGTGCAGGCATTGGTTGGATTGCTAGGAGAATACGGATCTAAAATATATAATTTATCTAATGGAATAGACGAAGAAAAGATAGTGAGTGATTGGGTAACATTATCCGTTGGGAGAGAAAAGAATTTGAATGAAGATACCAATGATACATCAGTTATAATGGCAAAACTTAAGGAGCTTTCAAATGATACAGCAGATATGATAAGGAGCACAAAAAAGCTTTATAAATCAATAACTGTAAAGGTAAGATATTTTGATTTCAACACTAAAATAAAGACAAAAACACTTTCATATTACACCGATTCTGCAGATGTACTTTATTCAGAAGCATCCGAACTCATAAAGCCACTTATAAAAGATAATATAATGGTAAGGAGAGTCGGTGTAAGGGTATCAACTCTTATGGATTCATCACATCAGCAAAAGCTGTTTTAGCTAATATAAAATTTATTTATTTATTAAATCATTATTATCTAAGTTGTATTTAAAAAAGGGTTAAAAAGCAAAATAAATAAAAATTTAGAATTAAAACTACTTGAATATTTCCTCTCTTACAACCTTCTTTCTTTTGAATTCTACTAGGAAGTAATATGCCATAAGAAGTCCTAATATCAATAAAACTCCTATATCAAGAGCTTCCCTAGGCATTCCCGCTATGAAAAGTCCTAAAAGTATTATACCTGCTATTACAGAATAAGGATATAGTGGTGTGCGGAATAATCCTATCTTGTTATTTCTCCTAAAATGTATCAGTGCAAAACTTGATACCAAATATGATAGAAGTAATCCAAAGTTGCTAATCGCCGCTATTATGTATATGTTTCCTGAAAATAACATCACAACTCCTATTATAGAGGATATTATAACACCGTTTATCGCAACATCCTTTTTCTTATCATATTTTCTCAGAACTTTTGGAAGAAGCTTATTATCGCTTATCTGATAAAGCACTCTCGATGATGTCAGTATCATCGCAAGTGTTGCTGATGTTGTAGCTATCAATGCACCAATACTGACTATAACGAATAATGCATAAGGTGCATGTGCATATTGCAGTGCAAAAGAAAGCGGGTCTGCTGAAATAGTGAATTTTGATGCGGGCACCATAGCCATCATCGCAACAACTACCAATACGTAGAATATCATGCTTATTACTACAGATAAAACTATTGCTTTTCCTGCTGCTTTACTTCCCCCTTTAACATCAGAAGTAATTGTAGATATTGATTGGAATCCAGAGTATGCGAAGAATACTGCTATGCTGGCTGCAAATATTGCAGCTATTGTTCCTGTAGATTTTGTAACTGAAAAATTAGAAGCGGAAAAGATGTGTGTTGAATATGCTAAAAATATTGCGGCAATTATGAACAGTGTCAGTATGCCAAGCTTTATCATAACTAAGAATGAATCTGCTTTAGCTGCTTTTTTGATTCCTATTATATTGACTATTGAAAGTA
>JAKACK010000006.1 GCA_021821445.1 Microcaldota archaeon
GTATTTATCATTTTTATCAAATTATATAGGCATTTCTTTTATTTATACTTACTTTAAATTCTTTGATAAAATAATAAAATATCTGCAATTTTATCCCTATAAAAATTAGATATTAATAAATACTTTAAGGTAATATTTTATATTACTATTTATAAATAGAATTTATTAGGTGTAAAAATGGCAAGAATTAGACCTGCAAGGACGGTTAGAGATATACATTCCCAAGCATGGGCTAGGTATTCTCAGAAAAAACCGAAAAAAAATTATATAAGAGCATTACCTCATACTAGTTTATTGGTATTCAACATGGGTGTTGATAAGGATAACTACGATTTGAAAGCGACATTGAATACAACATATCCAATACAGCTGAGATCAAATGCATTAGAAGCTGCAAGACAAATAATAAACAAATATCTTGAAATAAAGATACCAGGTGGTTACTATTTTAAAGTATTAGTTTATCCCCATAATGTTATAAGAGAGCATAAAATGGCTACAGGTGCAGGAGCAGATAGGATTTCACAGGGAATGAGTCATGCATTTGGAAGACCTATTGGTTTAGCAGCAAGATTAATAAAGGATCAACCTGTATTTATGGTGAAAACCAGTAAGCAAAATATACCTTTTGTAAGAGAAGCATTTAACAGGGCTAGATCAAAACTTTCAGGAAGTTACAAAGTAGTAACAAATATTGCTTCCTGATTCTTATTTTTTATCTAATTTTTATCAATATTTACAATTATTATAAATATTTGATATTTTATATAGAACTTATTATGTGATATTTATGAAGATTTTAATACAGTTTCCAGAAGGTTTAAAGGATAAAGCATTCGATTACGCAAAACAATTAGAAAAAGAAGGAAATGAAGTTTATATAGATGCACATCCTACTTTTGGAGCTTGTGATCTCGCTATAGATGAAGCTAAAACGCTTAAAGTTGATAAATTAATACATTTTGGGCACGCTGAATATGGTCATGACAGATTAAATAATTTAGGTTTTGAAGTTGAATATAATGAATATAAGATAGATGCTCCTTTAACAATGCTGCCTAAATCCTTAGATTATTTAAAAGATTATAATACTTTAGGGTTGATAACAACTATACAGCATCAGCATCAGCTTAATTCTATTAAAAGCTTTTATGAAAAGAATGGAAAGAAAGTGCTTATAGGTAAACCTTATGGTCTTGCAAGAAAGGAAGGTCAAGTTTTAGGGTGTGATGTAGGAGCAGCAGCAACTATAGATAAAAATGTTGATGCTTTTGTTTATTTTGGAGGGGGCGTTTTTCATCCACTTGGTGCAGTACTTGCAACTAAAAAACCATTTCTAGTTGTAGATCCTTTTAATTCAGAAGTTAAATTTATAGATGATATGAGAGTAACTTATGAAAAACAGAGAAGGGGTTTGATAATGTCATCTTTAAAAGCTAAGAAATTTGGTATATTGGTTAGCACGAAAAATGGGCAGTATAATAATAGACTTGCGGATATATTGAAAAAAAAGATAGATGAAGCTGGAATGCAAGCAGAAGTACTCATAACAAATACCTTTGATTTTAACTCGCTTGAAAACATGATTGATATAGATGCATTTGTCAATACCGCTTGTCCTAGAATCGCGATTGACGATGTTGATAGGATCAGAAAACCTCTTTTAAATTCAAACGAACTTATGGAGGTATTGAAAATTAAAAAAGAGAGTGAAGAACTCAAACAAAAAGCTGAATCTGGAATTTAATTCATTTTAAAATAAAATTAGAATCTTTAAAATTTTTCTAAAAATTAAAAAATAAAAGCTTCAAGAAGAAGCTTCAGATGTTTCTGGTTTGATGATTCTTGATGTGTCCTGATACTGTCTTGTCTCTTTGCTATTTGCTTTTCTTCTTAATTTTATGTTGTTGACATAGCATCTATTTGAACAATAGTAGTTTGCTTTGCCGTTTTTGAAGATGTATACTAATCCAGTACCCTTCTTTATCTCTTTTGAACAATATGAACACTTCATTTTATCACGTTATCTTATTCTTATTTCTTTTGCTTCTCTGCTTGTATCTGGCAATCTTATTATATCTCCAGGCTTTGCTGGTCCGATCATATTTCTCCTTATTATTCTTCCCTTATCTTTTCCTTCAAGTATCTTGCATGATACGAGGTACACTTCGCCGTACATACCGGTTTTGTGCTTCATATCAATATCAATGATTTCAGCAAGAAACCCTGAAAATTGGGGGATTGGAAATTCATCTGCCATTTAAATCACTCTTTTTCTTCAGCTTTTTCTTTCTTCTCCTCTACTTTTTTCTCTTCTGCCTTCTCTTCCTTCTTTGGCTCAGATTTCTTTTCTTCAGAGGATTTTCCCGTAATCTTTGAAATTACAGTCTTTAAGCTTGATTCTGCACTTCCTGCATTTTCTACTGCAACTGCTGAGCATTGTACATTTAACCCAATTGCCTTTCCGAGATCTAATTTACTTGGAACTGCTATGAATGGAACCTTCTTTTCTTCACATAATTTAGGGATATGTGCAACTATCTCTGCAGGTTCAACATCTGATGCATAAGCGACAAACATTGCTATTCCT
This sequence comes from Microcaldota archaeon, assembly GCA_021821445.1. Taxonomy (GTDB): domain Archaea; phylum Micrarchaeota; class Micrarchaeia; order Micrarchaeales; family Micrarchaeaceae; genus Mancarchaeum. The sequence continues at coordinate 2,591 of JAKACK010000006.1, forward strand.
CTTTCTATACTTTTGGTTGTTTCATTAACACCCTTCTTTATCTTTCCAGACTGCTTTATCGCTTGTAAAGCTTCATATGTATTATCTAATACTTCTTTTGATACTTCTACCATTTATTTCACCTTAGTTCAACCTTCATTGGTTAATATAATATTTCATAAAAATATTTAAACATATAATAAAATCAAATCATGAAATCGTTTGCTGTTGGTGGTTCTGGTGGCTGACCCTTCCTCTGCCTGATTTCTCTTACAACTTGTGATTGTATGTTCGCTGGAAGTTTTTCAAATCCTGCAAACTCTGTATACCATGTTGCTCTTCCTTGTGTAAGCCCTCTCAAATCATTTGAAAAACCCTTTAAGGTTTCAGCTACTGGAAGTCTGACCACGATTTTAACATCTTCGCCTTCTTGTCCTATCTCTTGAACCTGACCTCTCTTACTCTGTACAAAGGTTATCAAACCAGACATATAATCTTGAGGTGCTTCTATTGTATAAATTTGTATAGGTTCTAGTAAGAATACCCCTGCTGTCAACATAGATGCGTAAACACCATTTCTTGCTGCAGGTATTACCTGTGCAGGACCTCTGTGAACTGGATCTTCGTGTATTGTTGCATCCACAATTGTTATTAAGATTCCAGAAGCTTTTTCTCTTGCTAAAGGTCCATCCTTTATGGCCTCCTCAAATCCATCGATTAAAAGCTCCATTACCTCATTCATATATTGTACTCCATGAGTCATATCTGCCAGTATACATTTATTGTATATATCGACAGTATTCTTAGCTATTGCTCTATCTAATCCTGCTGCTACCATATCTTCTATAGCTGATTGTCCTTTTGGCTTTCCTTCTCTTATTACACCTTCATCTATTGCCTTTTGCACTGATTCAGGAAGTGGTTCTGCAACCATGTAGAATCTAGAATGCCTATTTGGTGTTTTACTTTCAACTGGTCCTGCTTTCTTATCTATTGTTTCTTTGTAAATTACAATTGGTGGGCTGGAAATTATAGGTATCTTAAAATTATCTCTTATTTTTGTCTCAATTATTTCAAGGTGAAGCTCACCCATACCACTTACAAGATGTTCTCCTGTTTCTTGGTTAATTTCGACTACTATCGTTGGATCTTCTTTTGAAAGTTCTCTTAATGCTTCTATTAATTTTGATGTGTCTCTTGAATCCTTGGCTTCTATAGCTTTTGTTACTACTGGTTTTGAATAATGAGTTATCTGTTCAAATGGCTCCATATCGAAACCACTTATAGTATCTCCTATACTCACATCCTTTAAACCGATTATAGCTGCAATATTACCTGCTGGTATCTCGTCGACTATAACTCTGTCTGGACCCATATATATACCTACCATCTGTATTCTTTGAGTTCCGGCTTGTCCAGATACCTGAACTTCAGTACCTTTTTTTGCAACTCCTGAAAATATCCTAGCAACAACAACCTCTCCGCTGTGCTGATCATAAGTTAAATTGAAAACCACTCCTGCCATTTTAGAGGATTCATCTACAGTTGTCATCGCTTTTCCTGCTTCACTGTTAAGATCTCCTTTCCATATATGGGGAATTCTATAGGGTTGTGCTACATCAGGGTTTGGCAAATGTTCAATTATCATAGCCAATACTGCTTCATCTATCGGTCCTACCTCTTGAAGCTTCTTCTCATCTCCTGCTGCTGTTAATGCGAATATATCTTTAAAGGTAGTATGATACTTTTCCATAATTAATTTTGAGATTGCCCACTTTTTGTAAGCTGAACCCATAGCAACATTTCCCTTTTCTACACTTACAGTCCATTTTCCTTTAAATTCTTCAGGTACATTTTTTTCTATCAATCTGTTTATATCATCAATCAATTTTGAGATTCTACTAAAAGTTTCTTCTGGAGTTAAACGTAATTCTGTAAGTAATCTATCTACTTTATTTATAAATAGTACAGGTTTAGCTTTTTCTTTTAATGCCTGCTTTAAAACAGTTTCAGTCTGTGGCATTATACCTTCTACTGGATCCACAACTAATATAACACCATCTATCGCACGCATAGCTTTTGTGACTCCTCCACCAAAATCTACGTGACCAGGTGTATCAATTAAGTTTATTATGTAATCCTTTCCGTTATAAGGAAAACCTAATGATATGTTTGCCGATTTGATTGTCATTCTCCTATCTTTTTCTATAGCTTCATAGTTCGTATATAATGCATCTCCTGCTGCTGCTTTTGAAATTAATCCTGCACGAGCTAATAACGAATCAGTTAGTGTTGTTTTTCCATGGTGTACGTGCGCTATAATAGCTACATTTCTTATCTGCTCTGTATTTTTAAGTATTTTAACAATTTCATCTACTATATATTCTTTTCTGACCATTATTATCACTTAGTTATTTTGCACTTCTCGCCATACGCTCTATTTCGTTCTTTCTCTTTATTGAATAACTGTTTATATCATTCTTTGCTGCTAATATTATTTCTGAAGCTAATGCATTTGATATTGTCCTTTTATTATTAAAAGCACCTATTATTGATGCTGTTGCAATGTTCTTCAATGCTATGTCCATTCTACGACTTGCACTTACGTCTACTGATATATTAGATATTGTTCCTCCGTGTCTTACTCTAGTTGTATCTTCTATAGGAGCACTATTTTCTATTGCAATTATGAATACATTTAATGGATTTTGTTTTGTCTGTTTGTAAACTGAATCAAATGCCTCTTCAACAATATGAAGTACCTTTATTTTCTTTCCTTGAAGTCTGCCTTTTGTTCTTATAACATGTCCTCCAATTCTTTTTCCAGTACCTCCCCTCATAAGTGAATTCTCAAGCCTCTCTATAACATTTATATTGGCTTTTGAAAACATTTTATTGCTTCCTTTTCTGTATGTCAAAGGATTTACAATAGGTTTTAGATTAAGATAATTCTTAAGGCTAAGGTCATGTACCTCAACATCGTAATCATATTTGTTGAATAATTTTATTTTATTCATACTTGTTTTTGCTGATGATTCTTCTTTTTTTAATTCCTTTTTCTCTTCAGCTTTTTCTTTCTTTTCTTCTTTTTCTTCTAATTTTTTCTCTTCTGCTCGTTCTTTTTTAGTCTCTTTCTCCCCCTTTTTTGTTTCTAACCCTTTTTTTGTTTCTGGCTCTTTAGCCTCATTTTCAACTTTTTTAGAGACTTCGAGCTTTCTTTTTTTATCTTTTTCAATTTTTGTATTTTTATCTGAAGACATAAATATCATCTCTTTGGTTTCTGCTTCTTACCGTTTGCAACCAATTTTAATCTTGCACCATTAACTTCGACTACTTTATATTTCAGTCCAGGTATACATCCCATCTGTCCTCTCTGAGATCCACCCAATCCCTCTATTGTCACTTCGTCGTGTTCATCAATAAAGTTTATAGCATTATCATGTGGAACATAAGCACCCACAATCTTACCATTCTTTATCAATTGTACCTTTACGCACTTTATCTGACCGGAATGAGGCTGTTTTTGTTCTACAGCATATTTCTGTAGTACTAAACCACTTGCTCTTGGATTTGTTCCAACTGGATCATATTTTGATTTGAGTTTGAACTTTCTCCTCTTTAACGGCTTCTTAAGCATCACCTGATGCTTCCTATCTTTTAATAATTTTCTAGCTGCGAATTGACCATTTGGCAAAATAACACCTTTATTTACTTGAAGTTTCTTCAAGTTTATTTAAAATATCAGAAGTTCCTGGATCTATAATTGACAATGCTGAAACTGAAAAAGGTTTACCGCATGCGGAACCTAATTCCATAGAATTTCCTTCAAAGTACTGAATTTTTACATCTGCTACTTTTGATAAATGTTCTATATTTTGAATAGTATTTGGATCATTAATCTTTGCTAATACTATTAATTTTGAACTATTATCTCTAAGAGACCTTATAACATCATTTAAACCTATTGCACTCTTACCTGTATCTACTGCAAGTCTGATACTATTTGTTGAATCTGCCATAATTACACTCCTTTAATTTTAAAATATGTTTAGAACCGTCGAAATAATAGACAGTTAATATATATTTGAACGTAATAACATTTAAACTTAACGTTTTTACACTTAAAGATTACTAGTAAATATATTTAATGCTTTATTTTTATTGGATATAATAAACTATTTGCTTTAACTTCTAACTCTGCTTTTTATTAGAGATATTACATCACTCAATTGCGTCGTTTCCTCAGCACCTGTTTCCATATTTCTTAATTTTACCATTTTTGATTCTTCTTCTGATGGTCCTACAAAAATAACATATTTAAAATGAAGGGAATTTGCATAAGAAAGTTGATTTGATATATTCCTCTCTGAAGCATTTAGATCTGTATTTATCCCATTTGCCCTTAATTCATTCGCTACGCTTAAAGCATAATTATAATTTTCTTTTTTTACATTCGCGATGAATACTTGTGATGGTGAGTATTCTTTTGAATTTTTAAAATTTAATATGTCTAAAAGTCTGTCTACACCAATTGATGCTCCTACTGCATTTATCGATTTTCCACCATACATTTCTATTAAATGATCGTATCTCCCTCCTCCACCTAATGATGAATTTTCACCTTTTATCTTGAATTCAAATACGATGCTAGTGTAATAATCTATACCTCTAACCGTTGAAAAATCTAAAATTATGTTTTCTTTTATGTTATATATTTTTAAAAGTTTTAAAGTTTCATTAATCTCTCGCGTTGCATCTTCTCCAACTATTTTTGATATAAGATCTATTTTTTGTTCATTTGATCCTTCAAATGATATCAGTTCTATTATCTTGCTTGACTTTTCTTTACCTATTAATTCCTCTATTATTTTTCTGACCCCTTCAACACCTATTTTATCCATTTTGTCAATTGAACGCATCACTTTTATTTGATCATTTCCAGTTACTTCTATTTTTTCAAAGAACTTATCAAGTAAACTTCTATCATTTACTGAAACTGAAAAATCAATATTGAATGATGTATATACCTTTGATAATACTGCTATGACCTCAGCATTTCCTTTTATGCTCTCTCCTCCTATTATATCTATATCAGCTTGAGTGAATTCTCTATATCTTAATCTCTGAGGTTCATCCATCCTCCACACTTCACCAATCGAGTATCTTTTAAATGGAAGGGGTAAATCTGAATGCATTATGAAATATCTTGCTAATGAAACTGTCTGGTCATACCTCAAACCTAAATTCTCTTCCTTTAATTTAAATATTAATTTATTTTCTTCACCAATAGAATCTTTTGCCAATAAAATATCAAGTGACTCTAGCTTTGGTGTATTTATGCTTAAAAATCCGTATAGTTGAAATACAGATTCAATTTTTTTAATTACATTTAAACGAAAAAGAGATTCATTTGGAAGCATATCTCTAAAACCTTTAGGAAAAGGAAGATCAGTCATAAAAAAACCCAAATTAAATATTTGAATCGATCCAACTTCTTAAACTTTCTGCGGGTATTGCACCTACACTTTGAGCTTTTACCTTGCCGTTTTCTATTAATAATGCTGTTGGTATGCTCATTATATTGTACTTTGCTGCAATATCCTCATTATCATCTGCATTCAATTTTACAAATTTTACTTTTCCTTCATATGCTTGGGATACTTCGTCTACAACTGGGGAAAATATCCTACATGGACCACACCATTCTGCCCATATATCTACTACTACAGGTATGTCTGATTCCAGAACTTCTGATTCAAAATTTGAAGAATTTACATCGGTTACACTCATTTTTTATCACTTATTTATTTTCGAAGTTAAAATTATTAAATAATTGCTATTCAAAAAAGTTATTTTTTGTAAAAAATAATAAAAAAATTTATATAAATAATAACATTAATTTCTAAAACCTGACCTTCTTCTTCCCCCTCTTTTTGTTTGCTTTTCTGTGTTTGCATTTACAAATTCAGTAGAAAGGTCTTCTTCATTATTCTGTGACATCCATGTTTTGATGTATTGTGTTATATTCTTAAATGGTTGGGTGTATCTATCGGTTAATTCATAGTATGTGTTTTCATGCTTCAGCAATCCAAGTTTGACTGCATAATCTAAATATCTTTTTGCAGTTGCTGTTGGTATGTCATCAGATATATCTTTAAGTTTTAACTTTCCTCTCTGCTTTACTCTAACTAATATTAGTGAAAATCTGTATGCTTCGGTTTCATTATCAAAAAATAGCTTTGCAATTTCACTTACTTTAGGATCCTTTATTTTTTCCTTAAAAGGAGCATCTTCAAACTCCCAATATTTTATTGACATATTAACACTGTATATTTGTCTCATTTATCTTTAATAAATGTTATGATATCTCCGTCCTTTAAAACGTGCATAATGCCAACTCTTTGGTTTGGATATTTTACACTTGGTCCTGTTATATACGCATATTTTATCTCGTTAGCAAATTCGCTGTGTAATATTTTCGCAACAGAAAATGCTGTTGCCCCTTTTTTTAGCGTCATTGGTGATTTTTCATCAGACAACCTTGGCTTTATATATATCCTAATTATACCTAAAGCGTTGTACATTGTACTTTTTAACTCTTCCATATTTATAGAATTTAAAGCACTTACAGGTATCACTTTTAATGAAAAATTACTCTTTAAGTAATCCAATTCCTTCTTGTAATCTTTTACTAAATCTATTTTGTTCAAAACTATTATTGCATTTAAATATACAGAACTTCTTGAAACATAACCAATTAATTCGTCATCACTTAGGTCATCATAAATTCTTACATCCGCATTATATATGCCAAAACCGTTGAATATCTCTTTTACCTCTTCATTACGAAGTTTTGATTTATTTATCAGGTTTATACCATTGCTTTTATTCTCTATTACAACTATATCCGGTTTCCTTTTTATGTAAATATGCAGTGAATTCAGTTCTTTCATTAAGAATTCTATTTGATTTACCTGTTTTACATCTATTACAAATGCAACTAAATCAGCTATTCTCATTTGAGCTATAACACTGAGACCATTACCTGCACCAAGATGTGCATCATTTATTATTCCCGGCATATCCAATATCTGTATATGGGCATCCCTATAATTCATTGTACCAGGTACAATACCAATTGTTGTAAATGCATATTCTGCAGTTTTAGAGTTAGCTTTTGTTAAATCATTTAATATTGAAGATTTTCCAGTGCTGGGAAATCCCATCAAAACTATAGTTGAATCTCCAGTTTTTTTTACAAAAAATCCTTTTTCATGTCTTCTTCTACTCGCTATTACAATGTCTTTTTTAACGGATGCAATTTTTGCCCTTAATTTTCCTACATATTTATTTGTCGCTTTGTTATCTTTAACTTTAGCGTACTCCTCTTTGAGTTCTTCTAAGCGTGTTTCTAGTTTATCCTTCGTTTCCATTAAACAGACCTTTGTTTTATTCTTATCTTGGCAAAACTAATAACTATTTATATTCAAATAATTTATAACTAACTTGCATGATGAAATAATAAATCAATTGAATCCTGGAAACATTCTTTTCATATTTCTATCATTTTTAAGCATGTTGAATGATCTTTTCATTTTATTAAAATCAGATAATAATCCGCGTACATCTTTTTCTGTTGTTCCGCTACCTTTTGCAATCCTCATTATGCGGTTGTTATTATGCAGAAGTTTATCGTCATCTCTCTCCTCTTTAGTCATGGATGCTATGATAACTTTATATTTTTTGAGTTTGTCCTCACTTTGTTCAACCATACCTTTTGGTACATCTGCAGCTCCAAACATCTTAAGTACACTGCTCAAAGGCCCCATTTTGTTCAGTGCTTTTAACTGATTATAAAATGTATTAAAGTTGAGTTTTTCCATGTTGGTATCTTCTGGCTCCAAATTCGCCTCTTTTATGGCATTTGTTACCGTGTCTATTAATTTGGAGATATTTGGTATTCCAAGCAATCCTCCGATGTAATCATCGGGATTAAATGGTTCAATATTACCCAATTTCTCCCCATTTCCTATGAATAAAACATTTACATTTGCAGCGTTAGTTGCACTCAACGCCCCTCCTCCTTTCGAGGATCCATCCATTTTTGTCAGTATAACCCCATTTATTCCTATCGCATTATTAAATTGCTCAGCCTGCCTTCCAGCGACTTGACCTATATCTGCACTTATAACTAACATTTTTTTATCTGGATTGAACTCTTTTGTTATTATCTTCAACTCGTTGGAAAGTTCATCGTCAAGTGCGCTTCTTCCTCCTGTATCACATATTATTATGGGTTTGTCTTTTAGTTCCTTTAATCCCTCTCTGACAACTTTCTTTACATCTGTTTCATTTTTTATCCCAAAAAAAGAAACATTTGCTTGTTCGGCTAATGTTTTAAGCTGTTCATAAGCAGCAGGTCTTGTTGTATCACAACATATTATACCGCTACCTAATCCTTTGTTTTGGTAAAATTTAGCTAATTTTGCTGATGTTGTTGTCTTTCCAGAACCATAAAGTCCTAATAATAAGATTCTTTGCTTTTTAAATTCAGGTTCGTATTTTTTTCCCACTAAATTTACAAGTTCATCATAAACTATATTTGTTATATAATCTTTTGATGATACACCTGCGGGTGGTTTACTCTTAAGTGCTTTTTCTTCTATTCTTTTTGTCAAACTTAAAACTAGTGTTACATCAACATCAGCCATTATGAGAGTTTTCTGTATCTCCTTATTGAACTCTCTTATGGTCTTTGCATCAATTATTGTTGTATGTGTTAATTTAGCTAAAGCTTTCCTAAGATTTTCCCCTAAATCCATTATTACCATCTAATTAGATTGGATTATTATTTCAAATGTTCCATTCCAACTATAATGCTTTCAGAAACACTCTTTACCCTACTATATTTAACAGTGTTTTTTCTAAGTTTTTCTCCTATGTTCTCTCCCTTTGATAGATCACTTAATTTTATAAGGGTAAGACTATCTATTGACCCCTCCTCCATATTAAATATCATATCTTCTACATATCCAAGTTTATTTCCAGAGTTTGTTATTATTTCTTTTCCATACAAATCAGATGCAAGCATTTTATCACTAACTAAATTTATAAAATTAAATCTTTAATACCTATCGTTTATTTATTGCTGTGAAGGTTTCAACTTTTTAAGTTTTTAACAAAAAAATTAATTATTTAAATAAGGATAGATTTAGCAATTTATGGAAACTAATTAGTAAAATTTAAGTTATTAATAGGTTAAAAAATATCTAACCGAAAATAGTAATATAGTTTACTTTATCCTATAAACCTTCTTTATTGCCATCACTCTGCTTATGTACTCCGCTATTTGATGTTTAAAATTCTCTTCATCATTATCTAGCTCTTTTATCTCTGAATCTTCAAAAAGATCCTTATGTTCCTTTATCAATCTCTCTAAATATTCATCTGTAAGATAATAGCTTTTTGAATTACAATCCCCACATACATAAGTTGGTATTATAGGAATGTTATCCCTGCCGGAAATGGTCGAATATCTTATTAATTTGTTAGAATTGCACTTTGGGCATCTCTTTTGTAATTTAACTTCCTCAAAAACAGATTCTCTTACATCCTCTATATTATTTTTTTCTATAAATCGATCTGCCAAATCTCTAGGCCCATTAAAATCGCCTTTTATTAGATTCTGCTTTAAAATTCCTCCATTAAAATCAAATTCGGTCTCTAATACAATACCTTTTTCAAAAGGTTCCCACAAAATTGTAAATACTTTGTTTTCTATTGTATACTCTAATTTTATTTTACCTTGTGGACTTACAGAAATAAATGCTTCAGTCTCTATTTTCATCACCCTCTTTACTGTTGACAGCATTGTGTATTATTGCCTCTTTTATATCAACAGGCATTATTGTCATATGCTTTTTCTTTTTAGCTGTTTTTACAGCCTCTTTTGCTATTGTCAATGCTTCATTATTAAGGAATTTAACCACAGCATCTATTGCATCATCATTTATTCTGATACCATACTTACTGTGAATATAATCCTTAATGGCTTTTTTTGACATTGACATTTTATTACCTTTATTTTTCAGCACTCAAGATCCTCTTCATAGCAAAGCTCAGAAATGCAATCTCATCATATAGAGATATAAGTTTAATATAAATAAATAAAAGTTTGCTTTTTATTTATGAAAATTTTGAAATTGTCAGCAAATCAAAATTTAAAACATTTAGGAATAGACTAAAATAAAAAATCATACATCCATAGACATATCTATAGATGTTTCAGATGTGGGTTCCAATTTAAGCTCAAAATCACTTATGTTGTAATTGAATTCTTCATCAGAACTTATAATTCCCTTATTTTTAAGGTATTCTCTAGCTAATAGGAAATACGCAAATGCCAATGATTTTCTTCCTCTATTATTTGAAGGGATTATCAAATCTACATCTCTTGTTAAATTATCTGTATCGCACAATGCAATTATAGGTATTCCTGTTTCACTAGCTTCTCTTATAGCTTGTTTTTCATTTCTTGTATCACTTGCAAATAATATCTGCGGTTCCATGAAATTTTCACTGTATGGATTTGTGAAAATACCAGGGGTTACTCTACCTTTTATAAAATTTGAATGTATTATTTCTGCAAATTTTTGAGCAGCAGCAACTGCATATATTCTAGATGCAGTTACTACTATATCTTTTGGATCATATCTAGCTAACATTTGTCCTGCAACTTTTATTCTTTCGTCTATAGTTTTAAGATCTAATAGATATAACCCATCTTCACGTACTTTATACACAAACTTCTTCATTCCTGGTGTCTTAACCTTTGTTGCTATATGTATTCCTGATTCAAGATAATCATTTTGATTTGCTATATTAAATTCTTCTTCTGCCATTCATTCACCATTTTAATTATTTCCTTGCAGTATTTATAAATTCATCTATTAAGTCAACATTGCTCAAAAACATACGCCTACAGCAGTACCTTTTAACTTCGAGCTCATCAAGGACCTTTCCAGCATCCTCATGATTTACGTTCACTCTTTTATCATATTCTTCCCACTTGTCTGCCACTACGGCACCACATGTAAAACATCTTACGGGCATTAACATTTTTACTCACCAACTGCAATTTAAAAAAATTGCAAAATCACCTGTATGAAGTCTGGAATCTGGCTCTTGCTTTTGGTCCAAGGAACTTTTTAGGTTCTACTCTTCTTGAATCATCTATTATTAGATTTCTATTGTACGCCATATATTCTCTTTTAATCTCATTATTCCCTGAATATTCCACTATTGCTTTTGCAATTGCACTTGCACATGCTTGAGCTTGAGAACTTATACCTCCTCCATAAACATTGACTTTTATATCAAGTTTACTCGAAAGATCTTTTGTATAATCTGAAAAATTTATAGGTGTTAAAATTTCCTCTTTTATAAATTCTGGTTGTATTGTATCTACCAAACGACTATTTATTCTGAATATACCAGTACCTTCCTTTATTGAAGCTCTAGCAACACTTCTTTTTCTTTTACTTTTTGATATTACAACCTTTGATTTAACTTTTTTTATCGTACTTTTCTTTCTTTTTGTTTTTGAAGCATTTTTATTTTCTACCATGATAATCAACCTTTGTTATAACCTAATAAATTTGATAACTCCTTTATCGTTATAAATCCGGAGTACATACTTTTTGGATCTTTTATTTTTAATTCCTGTATTTCGTTATTTTTAAATTCTTCTGGAAGTCCTATATAAACTCTTAAATTCTTATATGCGGCACGTCCACTCGCTCTTCCATATGGTAGCATTCCTCTTATAACTCTTTTTACGAGCATATCTGATCTCCTTGACCAATAGGGTGAATGTTCAGGATTTGCGGAATCTTTAAGATTTAATCTTACCTTATATTTTTTAACTATGTCATTTTTATGACCACTAATTATTGCATTTTCTGCATTAACAATTACCACTTTGTCTCCTGTTAAAAGCTGCTTAGCAACCATACTACTTAAGCGCCCCAAAGACAAATTTGATGCATTTATTACTTTATAATCTTCCATTAAAATTACCTCAATATTTAACTAATAATATTTGCTCCTTTAAGCTTTTTAAATTCTTCTAATTCATAGATCTTAGAACCGCCTTTTATTAATTCAGACTTTGCTTTATCTGAAAAATCTATTGCAGTTATATTTATTTTGTGATCTATCTTGCCAATGGAAAGAACTTTTCCAGGTACTATAACATTATCTCCTTCTTTTGTAAATTTATTTAATTTGTATAGATTTACAGTTATTCTTTTTCTCTTTGAAACGGATAATATCTTAGCAACCTTTCCCCACATTTGTTCATGATCGCCTTTCTCATTCTTTGCAAACTCTATCCAATCTTTAATATCTTTTCTTTCAACATTAATTTTCATCATTTTCACCTTAAAAGTGCAGGGGGTGAGATTTGAACTCACGTAGCCCTAAGGCACAGAATTTCCAAACATGCATTCCTTAGTCCTGCGCATTTGACCAAACTCTGCCACCCCTGCATTATTTATTTAGCAACCTTTGATAATTCTTTAATTTCTTCGCTTAATATATCTAATGATTTGCTTATTATTGCTTTTGATGACATTTGGCCAAATGCTTCCACATAGAACTTAAATGAATTGTCATTTATCTGCTCATATGTTACCAGTCCTGGTTGGAATTTTACGTGCTTCAATGCAGATCCTACAATGGCTTTGCCATCTAATCTGAGCTTTTCTTTTTCACCTAATTTCATTATAGGTATATTATCAATTGCGACTTTTATATTTTCATCAGTGCTTTTTAGGTCTTTAGAATAAACTGTTCCAGGCCCCGTTGCATCAAGTGTAAATAAAATTTCGTCGCTATCTATAATCTTATCTGGAGTTGCTAATGGTATAAGACCTATCCTGTGTGCAATGTACTCATCGAAAAGTGCACTTGAATTTTCATAGACTGTCACACTGTCAATTGCAAAACATTTTACACTATTTATTGCGGTCCTTCTGATTGCATTCGCAAACGTAGTTGAAACTCCTGAAAGGGTGAACTCAAATACTTTATCATTAGATTGAATAATATCTACATCCATACATTCACTTTTTGATTATTGATAATAAAAAATAAAGATTATAATATTTATTAATTATTAAATTTTAAATACTTATGCTTTTAGCAATCATCTTGAAAGTCTTAAAAATTTAAACTTTTCGTAATAATTTATTATAAATTTAAGCATACTATTTACTATAACTACGTTTTCAGATAGTCTATTTAAATTATTTATATCACTTTCATCCAATGCATTTAAAATATTTAATGTGATTGGGTATATAAAAATAACTAGTATTATTCCTATTATTATTTGAAGGCTTGAATAATTTATATTTGATGCTAATAAATAGGCAATTGCGACTGATATAATAGAAGCTATTATTAATTTTAAAATTTTGTTTATTTCTATTTTTAATTTTACATATTTTTTAAGAGTTGTTATAAATAAAAGACTACTTATTATAGGGGCTATGAAGAAGAGAAGTACAACTAAACCTAGACCACTAAACTCATATATTGCAAATGGCATAATTATTATCTCTATAATGGCTATCTTTATGTTGTTTTTCATCATATCTTTTACTTTTTTTATGCTAATAAGCAATGTAGATGCAAATGAGGGTAGAATTCCTATCATTATACCCAAACTAATAATCTGTATATATAATGGAGCTAATTGATAGGTGTTACCAAATAAAAGGTATATAAGGGAGTGGGAGAATAATATTATAAATATGGCAATAGGTGTTGCAAACAACATTGCTAAGAAAACAGAGTAAGAGTAAATCTCACCTAACCGTGATTTAACCTTTTTTGAATTATATATGAGAGTAAATGTTGATATTAAGGATAGTGATATAGATCCTAAAAGGATATCATATATATAATTTATTTTAAAAGCAATTCCAAAATTACCTAATATAACAGCAGTCGTAAAAACGCCTAATAGAACTGTAGATAAATTACCTGAAAGTGAATAAAATATGTTTGATATTGCTATGGGTATAGTAAATTTAAATAGTTCTTTTAACCAAGCTATGCTTGGTAATACAAAATGATATTTTTTAAGAGATATCAAGAATATTATTGTAATTACAAATGAGGATAAATATCCTGATAATAATCCAATTATTGGACCTAAAACTCCAAATCCTAATAAAATTAATGCTATACTTACAACACCTTGTACAATAGCTTGTGTAAATATTGATGTTGCTGCTTCCTTTCTTTTCCCTAATCCTATTAGTATTGGATAGGATGCACCGAATAACATCGATGTTAATACTGCAAAAGAGATATAATGAAGTACATATTCATATTTTATTGTGTGCAATGTGTAAATTGATAAAGGCCCACTAAAAATAAATATTAAGGAGGATAGAATTAATCCTATAACTAAAAGTATTAAAAATCCATTAATTAACAGATGGTTAACTTTTTCGGGTTCATCTCTGTATTCTGCAGAAAAACGATTGAATGCGCTTCCAATTCCAAAATTACCCATAGCGTCAAATAGTCCAATTATGGCGGTTGCCAATACATATATTCCATAATTAGTAGAACCTAATAATCTTGCAACAAATATAAAAGTTAATCCCAATATTATTACAGAGGTTATTTTACTTATCATTAAGCTTGACGCTGTACCAACAGCATTTTTGCCAAAATCTAAAGCAGAAAGGTCTTTATTTTCATTATTCATATTATACTGCCAAAATAAACAATTTATACATTATAGATATTATTAAATAGATTAGGTTATTTATATTATATATATATTTAAGAGGTAATTAATCTTGAAGTTTAATTATAAACAGATATCAGATAGGCTAAAATCACCAGCCGCTATGGCTACCTTTGTATATTTAATTATAACATTGGTAATTTTTTATCCATTTGTAATTCATTCTACTACCTTAGTTTCAGGTACAGGGGGTGATAGTTATCAGAATCTTTGGGATTATTGGCATATTGGTTATTCTTTATTGAACTTAAAATCGATATTTTCTACAAAATTTTTATTTTGGCCTGTTGGATCTGATTTAGTAACTCAAACTATGTCAATATTTATGGGTCTGATAACCTTACCTTTTCAATCAGTGAATTTAGTTTTTGCATATAATATTGGTCTTATAATAGCATTTACTTTTACAGGACTTGCTATGTTTATTTTAGCTAAATACTTTGTAAAAAATAATTATGCCGCATTTTTTGCAGGATTGATATATGCATTTAGTGCATTCCATTATGCTCAAGGTTTGTCACATATTGATTACATAAATCTGGGTTTTATACCTCTTGCGCTTTACTTTTTATTTAGGATGATAGACAATCCTAATTATAAAGAGAGCGCATACTTTGGGATAACTCTATTGTTATTAATGCTAACAGAATTTGTGGAGCAGTTTATAATGTTTAGTCTGATAGCTCTGATAATACTAGTTTGGTATGCTTTATCAAAAAATTATAATTATAAGATATTAAATAAAAGATTTATTTACTCTTTGATTGCAGGAGTTATCATATTCTTCATAATAGGGTCATTTATAATATTACCAATTATAAGTTATATTAATTCAGAATCTAGTTCTAATGCATACAGCTTGGATAATATAGCACATAATGAATTGTGGAGTGATAATTTATTAGAATTTTTTGTTCCTAGCTACTATAATGGATTAGTAAACTTATCTGGAAAATATTTTCCTTCACTTTATTATTTTGATGAAACTGAACATTCTGCGTATATAGGTTACACTGTGATATTTTTAAGTTTGTTCGCTATATACAAATATAGAAGAAAGTTATATCTTTGGACTTTTATAGCTATAATATTTGGATTGCTGTGCTTGGGTCCTTATATGCAAATAGGTACACATATAACTAATCCATCATTACCTGTACCAGGATTGACAGGAATACCAAGTTTATTCTTGATTTATCATTATATACCTTTGATAAATATTATAAGGGAACCTGACAGATTTTTTATAATTTTTAGTATTGCATTAGCTATATTATCCGCTTATGGAATATCAGCGTTATTAGAAAAAGATTATTTTAAAAATAGGAATACAAAGTTAATAGGGATTGCATTTATATCAATATTATTTTTAATTGGAAGTACTGGTTTACCTATAACTAATAACTATTTAAATATAATCTCAACACCTATCCATAAATATGCTTTTTATTCAGATTTAAGAAATTATACAGGTAATTTCTCTGTTTTAATACTCCCAATATTAACTAATTCTTTTAGTAGTGTACCTGCAGAATACCCTGGTTTAGCTACATATGAATCTGCTATAATGCAAAAACCTATAATAGGAGGTTATGTGACAAGGGAAAACAAAACACAGACTGATTCGGTTGATTCATTGCCATTAGCAGTTATGGCACAGGATCTAGAAGAAACAGGAAATTTTTCATATGTTTCGCCAATTGTAGAGAATTATACCAATCAAACGCTATTAACCTTATATAATTATAGAACCGAATTTGTAACAGTTAATAAAGCAGCTTACAATTCAACTGATCTATTATTTATAGAAAAGTATCTTTATAATTTATTTGGCAGTAAAGAACTTGTCTATAATGGTAATACAACAGTTGCCTTTTATACTTTAGATAAATTAAATACCTCAATTTATAGAAGCTATGTGTCATATCCAGTATTAGATAATTGGGAGGATTTCTTTGGAAAAGTAAATGATATTAATACCACATTATGGGATCCTGTTTTAAATGGTGAAGTTATAATTTATGCTCCTTATAAAAATATTACAAATACAGAAAATGAGATAGATAGTAAAGTACCTTCGTATATAAACAGCACTATAAGTATAAATGCAATCTCTAATGTTAAAGGAGATGCCCCATTAAACGTAAGGATACTAAATCAAAATGGAAATATTGTTTATAACGATACATTCAATGTTACAGATACAGAAAATATATACACATTAAATGCTTCATTAGTATCAGGACCTTACGGTAATATAATGTTAGTTAGTGAGGGAAAAACTGCTTCTGGAGAGCCTACTGTTGGTATAGTTAACATGAGTGTAAATTGATATTTAAAATTTATAAATTTAAGATATTTCAAACAATTTTATTTGATGTAATTTTTGATAGCTTGTTTATTTCTTGTTCATTTAAAGGTTCTATCTTTATATTTCTAATTAATTTTATATTATTAGAAAAGGCTTTTTCTACATCAGTTATATTTGAGAATAATAGAAATGATTTTTCGGATTTTACGCCTGATTTTTCTAAAGCTGCAGTTATTGAGTTTTCATTATTAAAGAAAAGTAAAGTCTCAAATGCTATTGATTTTGATTGATTAGTTTTATTTCTTAAAGATAAACCTGCGTTTAGATATGATATAATTAACTCTGGATAACTGGTTGCATACTTTGGATCAATGATTAATATAAATTCATAATCTTTTGAATTCTTTAAATTGATCTTTTCAGATATTTTAATTATTTCAGATAAACTAACTTTAGATTCATATATATTAAATGTGAACTCTTTGTTTGTTAAAAAGTTTACGAATTCGTATTCTTCCATTTAGAAACACCAATATCTAATATAAATTATAAATAAGAGCACATTTAAACTTTTGGTAGCTTTGTTATATTGTTAGTTTAAAATTAGATAGCTATAGCTATATTAAATTTAGTATATTATAAAAAAATGAAAAACCATTTATTTTGAATAGAAGAATTTTGTCAATTATGCGTTAGTAATGGAATGTTCACAGGTCGCCGAAGCTCCCTGCTTACGCACCCATCCTATCAAGGTCATCTATTGTGACCGCCCTAATGCTTCGTTTCGGGTCTGACTTCGTCCTTAGATGCTTTCAGGACTTATTCATTTGGCGCGTAGCTACCCGGCGATGCAATCACAACCGGTACACCAGTGGCGCCGATCCCCTGTTCCTCTCGTACTAAGGAGATCTTACCCTCTAGCACTAACACCTTCAGTAGATCTTACCGTACTGTCTCGCGACGTACTGAACGCAGCTCATGTGAGTTTTTGATGGGCGTACAGCCCAACCCTTGGCAGCTTGTGTACCACCAGGATAACTCAAGCCCATATCGAGGTATCAAACCGCCGGGTCGATGTGAACTCTCACCGGCGACAAATCAGTTACCTCTAGAGTAACTTGTCTGACAGCTTGGAGCCCCATTAAAAGAGCTACCAACGTTCGTTAAGCCCCTGTTTCCAGTCTGCATGCCACGCTTTTCGGTATACAGTCAGCCCTGCATTTGCCTTTTAGCTTACCAATGAGTTTCCAACTCATCTAAGCAGAGCATTGGCCACTTTCGTTTCCTTATCGAAAGCGACCGTCCAGTCTAACTATCCACCTGCAGATGTCCTATTTCTAGTTAGCTGTATGGCAAATTATAAGTGGTGTTACATTGACGCTCCGTTTGAGCCAGAGCTCAAACATCGACGCTCCCACTTACACTATGTATAACAAGACATGCAACAACTACAGGCTATAGTCAAGCTTCATAGAGTCTTCATTTCCCACTGAAGGATCGCGGCATGTTCACCGCGTAGTGAGTTCATTGGATCCCAGGTTGGGACAGTGGAACAATCGTTACGCCATTCATGCAAGTCACCTATTAAGTGACGAGGTATTACGCTACCTTAAGAGAGTCAGTGTTACTCCCGCTCTTTACTAGCGCTTATTCCCCTTGAAAAGGGTGTTCACGTACTAGTGGTGAGCAGGCGTCACCCACTGTACTTAGCCTTTCGGCTTTGCGGTGAGTTGTGTTTTAGATAAACAGTCGTTGTTCCCTTGTAAATGATATCTGCGCTTACTAGGCGCAGACATGGCTTATTGAAAACTTACGCCACTAACTTGCCGAATTCCCTAACCTGGGTTACATCCAACACGCCTTGGCTTTTTAAGCTAGCAACACTTGTACTAGTTCTAGGTACGGACTAACAGGATCGTTGCAGATTCCCTTTTCACGGGATCAAGAACTGGGTCCAACGATTCATTTAGCTGCTTCTCCTCATAACGAGACTCCACAGCCCTTTGCATCTTCTTGCGGACTTATCCTCAACCGTCAGAAATCTGCCTTGTGTTGCCACTCCTACCTGTTAGGGGCTGGAATATTAACCAGCTTCCCTTTTGTCTAATGGTTATTGGCCTTCGACTTAGGATCGCCTAACTCTCCGCTGACGAGCGTTGCGAAGAAAACCGTGTGCTTACGGCGTATGGGATTCTCACCCATATATGCTATTACTAACACCAAGATATTCTCTACGATACGATCCATATGTCCTTCCAAACATACTTCTCATCATACCGTACGCCTTCTTACCTATGCTTTCGCATACTAGGGTCTCGGTACCTAATTTAGCCCCGTATATTTTAGGAGAGGTATGTCTCGACTGGTACGCTATTACTCGTTTTTTAAAGGATGGCTGCTTCTGAGCCTACCTCCCAGCTGTCTTAGACATTCCTTTCCTTTGATACACTTAATTAGGATTTGGGGACCTTAACCTTAGTCACTATCTTTGTAGTCTCACGACGCTAGCTTACCCAGCATCGTCGACTCCCAGGGTCTACGCAGCATATACATTCGGAGTTTGACGAAGCGGTGAGGCCTTTCGACCCCTTTCCTCTTAATCGGTGGCTCTACCGTATATGCAAACTCGCCTGGAGCTATCCTAAAGATACTTCAGAAGGGACCCGCTATTGCCATGTTCGAATGGTATATCGCCGCTATACGCACCTCACCTAACAAGACATGCTATGAGAAGTTGCAGGCCTCCACCAGGCGTTAACCTAGCTTCGCCTTGGGCGCGCATAGTTCACAATGGCTTCGGGTCGTATAAATGTGGCTCTGGCATTTTCATACCATGTACCTCGTATGCAAGCATACTGCGTACTATCGCTTTCGCTTCGCTTTTCAACTCGCCACAAATATACACTCCTTGGCTCTTACTTCGAGAAGAATGACAAGACGCTGTTCCGTTACACTTCGCATAGTTCTCTCGGACATAGCTTCTGTGCACTTCATTCCTTTCACGCCTTATCTTCGTGTAACCACCTAGTTTCAGATCTATTTCACTCCCGCACGCGCGGGTTCTTTTCAGCTTTCGCTCACGCTACTTGTTCGCTATCGGTCTACAATCAATATTTAGGGTTAGGGTTTAATGCCCCCATATTCACTCCGACTAATCAACCGGAATTACTCTTTTGTAGCAAGTCCATCATACTTAACCTACGAGACTATCACTCTCTATGGTTACGCTTTTCAGTGTATTCGGCTCATACTTTGGATCAACGCTACCCCACATCTCTACTTTTTTACAAAAGCAGGTTCAGGATGCCCTTTGTGGCTTTTACTCGTGTTACTTACCACATCGCTTTCGCTTTCTCTTCCTGCAGGTACTAAGATATTTCAATTCCCTGCGTTTACATACCAGTTATTTTACTAACCGGTACTATTCAGCAATCTCTGGTTCAACGTCTGACTTGCGACTATCCAGAGCTTATCGCAGCTTGCCGCGGCCTTCTTCGAGATTGTAGCCAAGCCATCCTCTAGGTGGCGTATCTTTTGACAAAATTCTTCTACTCTAATCGATTGTGAAAAACACAATTTCATTAAATGGTAATTAAGAATAGACTTGTTTATTTTCTAAAATAGATAATCTTAGAATTAAAGGTCTATCTTAATTCATTTAAATATTATATCAAAAAAGTTTAAATACCTTCTTATTTTTTTGATGTATAAAATTGTTTTTTAAATATATCACATTTCTATCGAAAATTTTTAAAATTAGTTTTTAATTAAGGATTTGTGAAATTTTAGAAAATGAATAAATAGGTTGCATACAATAAATAATTGTGTCTAAAAAAATAATAAATAAAAAATCAGATGAAAATTATTCTCATATACATAGAGCTAGGTTTAGAAGATATTTTTTTAGAAATGTTATTTTGCCTGCAATATTAATAGGGGTAACTGTAACTATTATATTTTTAACTTTGCGGTATTTTGATTTTGATTTGCTTTATGGATTAGGTTCTACCTATGTTATATTCACGTCGTTTGCATCTTCTGCATTTATTTTATTCATGCTTCCAAAATCAAAAGCAGCTCAAACAGACAAATTTCTTAAATCCTACTTTATAGCTGCGATATTTGGATTTATAGGTTCTTTGTTGCTGCTTTTCTCTAATATATATATAGCAATATTGATAATTTTACCATTAACAAGTTTAGCCCTTGTTATATTCAAAGCTGAACACCCACCTGCAGTAGGTATTGCTTTTGCATTTATCGTTTTTCATATACATGTAAAAGGATTAATTTTGATAATCCTTATAGCTATTTTAATGGTTTTAATTAGGTATACATTAGATGATTTTGTATATGTAGTTAGGGATTTAGATAGAGATATAACAAAAGACCTGCGTAGTTTAAGACATAGAAGAATTAATAAAAGAGTTAGATATAATGATTAGCATAAATAATGATAAAGGAACTGGAAGGATTAAGGTAGAGCCAGAGGATTTTATAGTTGAAGAAATTGAAAAAAATGGGATTGTTTTAGAAAAAGACCACATTTATGAAAATTTAGATAATGAGGAAAACAACAATATTGAAGTAAAAAAAGATTTTACTATTTTTGTACTTCAGAAAGAAAATTGGAATACAACACAGGCTCTTATTAAAATTGCTAAACTTTTTAGGAGAGGTAAAAAATCTGTTGGATTTGCAGGTACAAAAGATAGAAGAGCTATCTCTACACAATTATGTAGTATATATAAAGTAGATCCTTCTGAACTTTTGAAATTGCATATAAAAGATATAAAAATAAATGGGGCGTGGTTATCCAATAAACAAGTAAGAATGGGCGACCTTTTAGGAAATAGATTTATAGTTAAAATTAAGGATTTAGATTCTTATGAAAAAATAGAGAAAACAAATAAATTGCTAAATGGGAGATTTCCAAATTATTATGGGGATCAGAGATTTGGTATGCATGGGGATAATGTTGAGATTGGACTTGATATGCTGCACAATAATTTTGAAGACGCAGCAATAAAATTTTTAACAGATACAAAAAACGAAAAAAATGATGATGCTATAGCAGCTAGAGAAAGATTATTGAATGAATTAGACTTTAAGACCGCAATTGATTATTTTCCAAAATATCTTAAATATGAAAGAATGGTTATAGATTACTTATCAAAATATCCAGATAATTATGCGAATGCGCTTAGAAAATTACCACGGTCTTTAGTTTTAATGTTTGTGCACTCTGTAGATTCATATATATACAACAAAGAATTAGAGGAAAGGATAAAAAATAATTTAATTGAACCTACAGATGAAGATCTTGTCTGTAATTCTGATAAGTTTGGATTTCCAGATTTATCTAATATTTCAAATTATAATGATAGGTATAGCAGTGGTAATGATATAAATAATCAGTTTGTGGTTGGTAATATAGTTGGTTACAATACTAAAGATTTAACATCTTTTGAAAAAAAGATACTTTTAGATTTGGAATTGACAACAGATGATTTTAAAATGAGTAATATGCCGGAACTTTCTTGTAATGGAAATTATAGAGTTTTTTTTGCTCCATACAATAACTTTTACAGTGAATTTAATAGTGAAGAGAATTCAGCAATATTAAAATTTTCCCTTTTTACAGGATCTTACGCAACTGTATTGTTAAATGAATTTTTGGATTATGAGGAAGTGTGAATTAAAAACGCCGGGGTTGGGATTTGAACCCAAACTGCCTTGCGGCAACCAGATCTCGAGTTTCGCCATAATTTTCTGGCGCGTTACCGGTTTCCGCCACCCCGGCTTATTTACCTACATCCATACTATTCATTTTTTAAACTTTGTATTTATAATATTACTGAATTTATATTATTTATTTATAAATATTATAAGTTATATTTTTATATTACTCTAGGTTATATGATGAACTATACAGATTATAGGCAAAGGCATTTTTCAATGAGAATATTTACAGTATTTTTATTTTTGATGCTCGCAGTCTCAGGTATAGGATTTTCTATATATTTATTTTATATCTCAAATAATATATACATGTATTTCATAGCTGTTATATTCCTTTTATTATCCTTAATATCAGGATTTTTTAATTTTTCTGCTTCTATGCTGTATTACAGATCTTTTTTCTATAACACTTACTTTAAAAAGATAGCAAAACATACATATAAATTAAATAATAACTTACCCACAGTTGCAATTGCTATACCTATATTCAATGAGGATATAAAAATAGTAAAAAGAACGGTTTCCAACATTGTAAAAATTAAGTACGATACTAAAAAATTAAAATTTTATATGTTAGATGATTCTACAAAACCTGAAAAAAGAAAGGAATTGAAAAAATTGGCAGAAGATTATGGTTTTACTTATTTGTATAGAAAGGATAGAAGAGGTTTTAAGGCAGGGGCACTTAATAACTTTATTAAATATTCAAAAGAAGAGTATATTGCAATATTTGATTACGATGAAAAATTAATAAATAAAAACTTCTTATTAGATTTACTTCCTTATTTTGAAGATAAAAATTTGTCTTATTTACAAACAGAAAAGGCATATTTTAGAACAGGAAAACTTTTCCCGGATTCTGTTGCTTTGTTTGATTCATTCTTCTTTAATTTTATAGAGCCTGCTAGAGCTTTAGATAATACTGCAATCTTTGCAGGATCTTGCGGTTTAATAAGAAGAAGTGCACTTGATTCAGTTGGTGGGTTTCCAGAATATGTTATTGAAGACACTTTTTTTAGTTTTGAATCAGACACCCATAAATTTAGAAGTTTATATGTACCAAAGGTATATGCATTAGGAGAGCCTATAAAAACATTTACAGCTTTAGCTAAACAGCAATGGAGATATAATTATGGAGATACCCAATTTTTAGGATATTTCTTTAAAAGAAATAAAGCAATAAAATCTCCAGTATCTAATGTTGATTACCTTACACACGGATTTGGTCTGAATTATATATCTTTAATGCTTATTTTATTCACTATTATTTCAATTTTTATTGTGTTCTCTGCGGTTCCTTTTGAAAGTATAAACTTTTACAGGGTTCTTTTAGAAGGAGGCACGGTTAGTGTTTATGTTTATCTAGAATTATTTGGTATATTTGCATTGCTTTTATCCTTTATGGGTCCTGTTATAATGACAAAAGTTTATTTTGGATCTATAAAGAAAGGAGCTATGGTTTATCTTTTAAACTTTGCTCTAGCTATTGTTAGAACTAAAGCTGCTATAGCTGCATTATTACATAGAAATCCTGGAATATCTTGGAATAGAAATAGGGATGTTGTTATAAATAAATTAGCTTATTCCATATTAAATACTAAATTTGAGTTATCCTTTACCGCATTGATATTTGTATTTAGTTTAATAGCTTATTTGACAAAACATGTTGGAGGAGGAGTTTGGTTGATGGCTTATGGATTTCTTTATTTAACAACTACAATTTTCATTTATAAATATAAATAAGTGTTATAGTGATTTATATAAAATTACATTTTACAGATGAGGGAAGCATCATTGCTATTTGTGATGAATCACTTATAGGTAAAGAACTTGAGGATGGTGAGATTTATATTGATTTGAATAATTATTCAGATTTTTATATTGGGGATCTTGTAGACCCTTTAAATTATAAAAAAAGCTTTGAAATAAATGATTTGAATTCTGCTAATATAGTTGGTGAAGAATCAGTTAAATTTGCAGTAGAAAAGGGACTTATACTGGAAGATAATATTAAATATGTGGATAAAGTACCTTATGCTCATACATACGTGATAAAAACCAATAAAAAATAGCTAAACAATAACTTAATAGAATCAATAAAAATTATATAAGGATAAGGAAGTTGGATTATTTTTCATCCCCTGACAATTTAAGTATTGCTTCTGCAATATCTCCATTAGTAGATTTTAAAGTATCCTTTATTAAATCCTGATCATTGATTCCTGTTTTTTGTGATACTAACATTATATCATCTTCGGATATCTCTATATCCTCTGGATTCAATTTCTTTTCATGTTCCTCAACATCCCCCCCCAATTTGAAATGATACACTTCCTTGTGCTTCTATTCTTGTTACTTGTGGATTTGTTATTACTATCTCTTTATCACCACTTGATATCACTACTTTATCTGCGTCTATTTCTGAAGTCTTTATACCCATCTGTGACATCATACTTTTCAATTTTCTTGGATCTACATTAGGAATCATTTTAACACCTGTATTTATTTTAACCTTAATACTTAATAAAATTTCGTGATGTTGAAGATATAGACCAAATAAATTGACATTACAAATTATACAAAATCAATAAATAGGTTGGGTTTATTTATCTTACTGATGGATATGGATAAAGTAGTGGATAAGAAGCAAGTAGATAACCAAAGTTTAGAACTTAAAAGATTAAAAGAAAAAATAGATAACAATCTTAATTATAAGGTTGCGGATAAGATTATAGACGTTAACAAAATGTTAAACTATTATGATGGAGTAGAACGGATAAAAAGTTTTTTCTATTTTACAGATAATTTACTTGATAAAATAAAACCGGAAAATTCAATAGATTATAATAACAGAAAAGAAAAATTTGATATGGAAATTAATAATTATGTAGATACTTACAGTAAATTTTTACTAAATTTTTTTGATAAAATATTTAAAAAATCAGGAAATGGGGGGAACTTAGAGGAGATACATAAAAAATATATTGAGTTAATAGATAATTTTGAAAAAAGTGTAAAACCTTTTGAAGAGGATATGAAAAAGAAAATAAATATTGATGTTTATAAAGAATTCTTATCAAAATTAAAAAATTATCCAAATGCGAATATTGCTTTAACAAATACTTTAAAATATGTAGATACGTTTGATAAAGCAAAAGTTAATGATTTAATTAATACTATCAAAAATCCAAAAACAAATTATATTGATATTTCGGTACTGCTTTATGCGTTATATAAGTCATCTGAGGCAAAGTATAATGCTATTGAAAATAATAAATCTGAGGGAAAGAATGAAAATAAGAATTTAGATGAATATATCAATAAATGGAAAGGAAAAAGTTTAGAGGAGATAAAAGAAGGCATTATTAATGATTTAAAGGAATTGAGTAAAATGCTTTATTCAAAGAAATTTATAGAGGCGGATTATTATTCAAATATGGGAAACGGATCTATTTTGATAGACTTTCTTTACTCTGTTAAATTTCCAATACTAAAAGAGGATAAGGAGATAGATAAAAAATATACATTAGAAGATCTTGCAATTGACTATCATGAATATGAAAAAAAGAAAGATGAAAATTCAGACATGTTTGGATAAATTTTTGTTTAAAAAAATAAAAAATAATAAATTATTTTCCAGTTTTTGCTGTTGTTGGTTTTTTACCATTATCTTTTACTTCAGGCATTTCGGGTTCTGTCTTTAAGAAGAATGACAGAACGAACGCTATAAATAATAGTACAGAGGATATTGCTACAGCCACTGCTGCATAATGTCCTGCATTTTCACTGAAAAGTGGACCAACTAAAGCAGGTATTATGAATACACCAAAGTTACCAGCAACTTGCATCAATGATGTAGCGAATCCTGCTTGTGCAGGGTTATCTACATAATTTGTAACTCCTTCTAATGACATCGACCAATAAGTATCCGCAAATATTCCATATAAGAAGAATGATGCTGCTAATACTGCTATATCTGCTGTATAAGCTACAAAGTATGCCATAGATAACATTGCGGCAAATGCTAAGAATGATATCCCTATGTACCCAACTTTAACTTTTCCATACTTTTCAAATAATCCTGGAAGTATTATTGTTCCTAATGCAGATCCAATAAATGCAAGAGATCCAAATAATCCACCATAGTATATAGATAATGCACCGAATTTATGGAATTCTAACATTCCAACTGCTATACCTCCAAACATTACAGTTAATGCAGGTACTACAAAACCAACATACCAATTCTTTACCATACCTGGTTTAAATACTCCACGTAATGAACGTTGTGAGTATTTTGATGGATAACTACCTATTCCTAATAATATTACTATCAATGCTATTAAGCCAAGAATTGCAGTTACTAAGAATGTATTTGTAAGTCCAACCGCTTTTAATATGAATGGATTTAACAAAGACCCTGCTGCCATACCTACAAAGAAACCTCCTAATGATATACCTGTTACTGCTTGTCTCTTTGTTTTATCTATTGATACTGCAACTGCTCCTATGGGTGCCATTGCAATTGGATATGCTAATGCTGCTATTACGCTAGCCACCAAGAATATTGCATAATCAGGAGATATTACCCTTATTGCTAATCCTACAACGGATAGAACTGCTGCTAAATAAATAGTACCCTTAAGAGATACCTTTGCAGATAACCATCCAGATAATAGCCCAACTACTATGAAAGCACCACCATATGCGGATGATAGTATTACTAATACAGCTGCTTCTGATACATTGAATAAGTGCATCAAACTAGGCACTAACGGTGCTAATCCAAACCAACCAAATCCAACCGTAAACAATAGAAATGCATACGGTAATGTCTTTGCTAACCAATTACTCATATTACCACACTTTTTTATACGCTATTTATATCTGTAATGTTGCTTAAAAATAAATTTGTTAGGTTAGACAAGAAATGTATATTATGGATATTAATAAATATAAATTTACTATAGTAAGAAATTATATATATTAATATAAACTAGTATTTTTATTGACTTTTTATATAATTTTAATAGGTTTTTAACTAAAATAAATAAATAGTAATCCTTGATAATTAGTTAATAAAACTTTGATTATTAGTATATTTTATTTAACAATGGACTCTGCGGGGATCGCACCCGCGACCTTCCGCTTGCAAAGCGGACGCTCTACTACTGAGCCAAGAGCCCAAGTGTAATATTTTATTTTTAATAACAATATTTAATTGTTTTGATAATTATAAGTTGCTTAACCATTACAATTTAAAAAATTTAAGTTTTATTGATTAAAATATTAATTTTTTTTAACTTTTTTAGATTTAACTTTTTGTTTAGTAACTTTTGTTTGATTTTTCTTTATCTGTTTTTTGCTAGTATCTTTTTTTATGGATTTTTTCTTTGAGGGTTTTTTCGATGAATCTGTGGGTTCATCCTTTTTTTCAAGAAATTTATCTCCTAGTAAATTACTTTCTAAGGCATCAGTTGCAGATTCTTCACCCTCTGATGGATTTGGGAGTAGTGCATTTTCTATACTTGTTCTATTGAGTTTCTCATCAAGATCCCTCAATTTTCTAATAGCTTCTATCTCTTTATTATTATCTTTTTTTATGGATTTTTTCTTTGAGGGTTTTTTAGACATTTTATATCACCTGCTAAAATACCCTTATAATTATAAATAATCTATATAAATATTGGTTTTAAAAAAAAGGAAAGAAGTAAAAATTACTTCTTTTTTATTACAGCAATATCCTCCAGATTTATCTCTTGCTGTGGTGGAGGTTGCTTGTTAAATTTCCTCTTCTGTCCAATTGATGGCCCATTCTTGTAATCTTCGGATTTTTCTCTATCTATGTGCCTTGTTATTCCTAATATTTTTCTTATATTATCGTACATTGAATCTAATTGATTATCCATTTCATTAATTTTGTTATTTATCTCAGTTATTTTGGTTTTTAATTCTTCTATATCTGTTTTTATCAATTCTGATTTCTTCTTTAATCTTTGGAATTTGTATAAATCATTAAGTTGATTGCTTATTATGTTGATTTTTCTTATTATATCTTTTTCTTCATACAAGCTAATTCTTGCCTGAGTTGAAAGCTTAAATTCTAATCTATTTTTTAATTTTTTAAGGTATATTAATTTCTTTGTATCGATTTGGTTATTCCCATTTTCTACAAAATTAGATATTGCTTCTCCTTCTGCAATTTTATAATTATACCTTCTTCTAAGGCTTTTTATTTCATAAATAAGGTTGGATTTATCTTTTTTAAGTGCATCTATTTTATCTTTTATAGCTAAAGCTTCTGCATTATTTGATTCTTTAATTAAATCATTAATTGATTTTATAGGTTTTCTTTGCTCTTTGGTATTTGATGCTTTTGGTTTATCTTCCTTTGAATCTTTAGATTCCTCTTTTGATTCTTTGGTTGGTGCTTCCTTTTCTGATTTTTTGGATTCTTCTTCTAATACTTCACTTTTTTTATTAGTATTAGTTTTCTTTACTACTTCTTTTTTTTCTTCTGTTGAGGTTTCTGCCTCTTCTTTTTTTATGTCTGACACTTTATCTTCACCTTTCAGTTAATCGCCTTAATAAAAGTTCACTTAATTAAAATTGAAATCTGATAGATCAATATAATTTAAATCACAAATTATAAATAATAGATTATATCTGTTCATTTAATACAGACTTATATAAATTTAATAATTTATCGGTCATTTTGTTTATAGAATACTTCTTTGCTGTTTGTACTGTTTTTTTATAAGAGCTTCTATTATTTATTACTTTCTCTAATTTTATAGCACAGTCTTTTGAATTTCCAGGCTTGAATAATTCTCCATTTTTTCCATTTTCTATAATATTTTTTAATGCTAAGTAATCTGCACCTACGACAGGAGTTCCACTTGCTAGTGCTTCTAAAGATACTATACCTTGAGTTTCAAAGGTTGAAGGAAGGCATAATGCATCGGCAGTAGCGTAGTACTTTGGTAAATCTTCATTGCTTATGAAACCTTGAAATTTTACAGTATCGTTTAAATTATATTTATTAACTAAATTTTTATATTCATTCAGCATAGGTCCTGTTCCACCGATTATGAATTTTGTGTTATTTTCTTTCAGGTATTTTGCTGCCTTTATTAATATATCTATATTTTTTTCTTTGCTTATTCTGCCTAAATAAAGTATCATGTTTGAATTTTCTCCAACTAACTGATTTTTAAGCTTTTGATCATAGTTATTTTTATTAAATCTTTCTGTATCTATACCGTTTGGAATAACAGAGATATTTTTTATTTTCTTTTTGGATAAATACTTTTTTATCGCTTCACTTGGAGTTATTGTTGCATCACATTTATTATAAAAGTAAGTTAAGTATTCCCAAGAATATTTTATTAAAAATTTTCTTAAGCGAGGATTTTTCGTTAGGTATTGATTAATTATATCCTTGCTATTGAACATCGTATGAAATGATCCAACTATGGGGTATTTATTTACTCTAGAATACATCAATCCATAAAGCCCTACTGTGAATGGTGTCTGTAAGTGTACTATATCCGGATTTAATTTACGTAATTTTAAAGATACGATAAAAGGAGTTACAGCAAATTTATATTGTGGGTATCTTCTAAATTTAAGCCCCCTTACAACAAATATGTCTTTTCTACCTTTGATAATTCTCTTAGTTTCTTTATCTCCAACTGCTACTATATAAACTTCGTGTCCTCTATCTTCAAGCTCTTTTTTAAAAGCAGTTATTGATGTAACAACGCCATCAACTGCGGGAAGAAAAGAATCTGTATAAAATATTATCTGCAGTGTTTCCGACATGTATATACCGGATTAAAATTATTTTAATACCTCTGCCTTTCCATCAGCAGCCTGTATTTTTTCAATTGCTTTCTTGGAAAAACTAGACGCTTTTATTGTTACTTTGTAATCAAGATTACCATTACTTAAAACTTTATAATTGTTAAGTTCTAAAGTATCCTTATTTTCCCTATAAAGCATATTATTTATTTCATTTAAAGTTATCCACTTCATCTTTTTTTGACCCCATGGGTGGAATCCTTTGTGACCTATTAATTCAGGATGTTTTACGGTCCAAGTCCATCTTGGCTTTCTTGAACCTTTTCCAACTCCCCCTCTATCTCCTGATCCTCTTCCATTTTTAATGTTACCTAATCCCCAGTGTCTACTCCCAAGATATTTTCTATTTCTTTTTTCTTTCCTTACTACCATTTAAATCATCCTAGAAATGAGATTGTTTATATAATCTCCCATATAACCTAATGAACCTCCTTGATTAAATCCTAATTTAGTACTTTTATATCCATGTCTTGGAGGATGTAATCTTATAGGTAATTTTTCCCTGAGTTCTTTTACCTTTTCTTTATCTGAAAGTTCTTCAGGCTTTATTGATAATTCTGTTTTATCTAGAAGCTTTGATAATACCTCATCGTTTACCTCCCCATACGCTATATAACTATTGCATTTTTTTAACATTCCAGTATAAGATTCGTCAACTTTTATAAGTACACAATTATTAACTCTCTTCAATTTAAGTCTATTCAAAGTCTCTGTAATATCTCCCCTTACGTTGACTCTCCCTCTTACCCTTATAGCTGCAATTATTTTATCATTCAACTTATTATCTTTCATAAAAAACACGCTTTAAGTTTTAAAAACATCTTTATTTTAATTATTCATTATTAAAGTATTTAAAATTATTGAATATTGATACGTGTAAATATATTAAGTATACATTTAAATTATTTCCTATTTTTTGTATCCTTTTTATATCTATTTTATTTTTGATATAAATATTTATCTATTAATTTTTCATAATATGCTTATATTAATGTTTTCAACTCGTCCTCAATATCTCTTGTGATTTCATTTATACCATTGCGAGTATTTTTATTTATACTTGGGTCATCGATTAAAATTTCATAAACTCTATGAATTTCCTTTAAAATTTTATCGTAAAATTTCTTTTTTGCGTCCGAATCTAAATTTTTTATTTGATCGTTAAAATTTATTTTTATAGATTGAATATAATAAGTAGAGAAGTAAACCTTATTTTTTTCGTATAATTCTGGTGCATCATATATCATTGTACCATATATTTTACCAATATCTGATTTGTTGTTATCTTTAGGTTTTTTTGCTTCCATCTAATCATTATATTTTATAATATTTAAGATTTATAATTATGTGATAAACATGGAAAAAAATATTACTATACTAGGAATATGCGGTAGTTTGAGAAGGGACTCTTTTAATAGAGCTTTGCTAAATTATGCTGCAACACTTGAAATTGAAGGAATAAAAATTAAGATTGCGGATATTTCTAATATACCAAATTTTAATCAGGATATGGAGAAGCAAATGCCAGAATCAGTAAAGGTTTTAAAGGACGAGATTAAAAATGCTGATGCTGTGCTCATATCTACACCTGAATATAATAGGTCTATTCCAGGAGTATTGAAAAATGCAATTGACTGGGCATCATGTCCTTATGGAGAAAATGTATTTGATGAAAAACCCGTTGCAACTATGGGTGCTACTGTAGGTGCTTTTGTTGGTACTGCTATTGTCCAATATCATTTAAGAGAGATATTTTCATCCTTAAATGCACATCCACTTGAAAAACCACAATTGTTTGTAGCTAATGCTCCTTTGAAAATAAAAGATGGAAAGGTCATTGATGATGATACAAAAGAATTGATAAAAGAGGTTGTGGTAAAACTGGCAGAATGGGCAAAACGTATTAACCAAAATTGAATTTATTTTATAAATTTTGATTTTTATTATTTATAGGATTATTGGAAATAAAGGAGCGATTAGGTATATTAATATTGCAAAGGTCATAGCAGCTAAACTTATATTTCTAGTTTTTATAAAAGTTGGATCGGATATATTTTTGCGGAGATATACTATAGATACGTAAAATAATGTTATATCTATTATTATAATTGGTATTAAATAAGTTAGATTCAAGTAAAATGGAAACTTGAAAAAGAAAAGGAATATACTAAGTATAATTGAATAAAGATACAAATTTGCAGCAACTATCCCCGATTTATATGTACCGATATAAAATATGAGATTCTTTGAATGCCTCTCGGTTACATCTCCTTTATAATCTCTGATCATACCATGAATTTCTCTTGCTAAACCGCTTAATAATATAATCAAACTTATCAATAAAATATTTGTATTTAGTGCATTTGACACTACGTAATCTCCATATATGAACGGAATTGCCATTGCAAATGCGATATAAATATTACCGATTAAGAACATCTCTTTTAATTTATAACTGTATAAGAAAGCTAAAATTGCGAATATTAAAGAGATTATGAATGCATATATGTTGATAAAAGCACTTAGAGCAACACCTATAACGAACATTAATAAGGATAGATTAAATGCAGATTTTGGACTTATTTTACCAGATACTAAAGGCCTATCATTTTTCTTATTCTTTTTATCAACATTTATATCAAAATAATCGTTTATAGCAAAAGATGCCATACCTATCAATATTGGTGGTATAAGTGCTAATATAAATATGAATAAATTCGGGAATTTTCCTGTTATTATTTCTCCTGCAATAACCGCAATTGCGAGCATAAAGCTGTGTTCTGCACGTGTGAGTTTTAAATAATTTTTGATTCCCATAAATAAACCCTTTTTCAAACATTTTAAGTTGATTGATAAATATTTATAAATGTATATATGTTATTAGTATTGCTAATTATATAGATTATTAGTTTTATTCATAAAAGGTGTAAGTATGAAAGATGAAAAATTAGCTAAAAAAGTTAATAATGAAGAGAAGGAAATTGACAGTGAAGAAAAGAAAAAAATAGTAGAAGAGTTAGTAAAAACCGGTGTTAAAGATATAAAATTAAAGGAGGATATGAAAGTATCTGAATTGATTAAAGAAATGGAATACATGGGAGGATTTTCAGCACAGCACATGGTAAATGGTATACACATAATGGAAGATATGTTTAAAGATAAAGATTCTTACAATTTTTTGTCATTTCCTGCGGATATAGTATCAACAGGATTAAGAGGCGTACTTGCAAGTTCAGTAAAATACTTTAATGCGATTATAACTACTGGAGGTACTCTTGATCATGATCTCGCAAGAGCTTATGGAGGTAAATATTCCTTAGGTACATTTAATGCAGATGACTCCGTAATGCATGAATTGGGGATATACAGATTGGGGAATGTTTTCATAAAAAATGAGGAGTATGGATTAAAGGTAGAAGATGAATTCAATAGGATAATGATGGATATATATAATTCACCTGATTACAAAAAAGAGTACAGCCCTAGTGAACTTATATATGAATTCGGTAAAAGAATGACCGATGAAGGATCCATTATAAGGCAAGCGTATTTGCACAATGTAAAGATCTTTGATCCTGGTATAGTTGATGGTGCATTTGGTACTCAACTCACCATATTCTCTCAGGATCATGATTTCAAGTTAAATGTTTTGAAAGACGAACTTGAATTGAGTAATATATCATTTGATCATAAAGTTACAGGAGCTCTGATGATAGGAGGAGGTATAAGCAAACATCATGTTATATGGTGGAACCAGTTTAAAGGAGGATTGGATTATGCTGTATACATAACTACTGCAACACAATTTGATGGTAGTCTTTCAGGTGCAAGATTATCCGAAGCTGTATCTTGGGGTAAGATAAGAGAAGAGGCAAAATACATCACAATAGATGGTGATGCAACAATTATATTGCCATTTATGATGGCTGCCCTTAATGTAAAGTAATTTTGATTGCTTGTTTTTTATAGCCTATTTTTTTATAAAATTCGAATTAAAAATTGTATTATTCTATTATAATTATTAAGAATATAATAAATTCAAAAAACTAAAGACAACTTCTGCACTTTTTATATTTTATAAAAATATTTAAATAAAGGATTTTTCAATCCTTTATCTCTATTTTGTCACCCACTTTTGGTGCGTATGCATCAAATCCTTCTCCACGTAATGTTTCAGCGAATAATTTTGTATTCTCCTCACTTCCATGTACGCAGATAACTGTGTTAGGTGCACTCTCTCTTACGTACTTGTATAGATCCTCTTTTCCACTGTGTGCTGAGAAATCGTAGGTTTCTACAGGGAATTTTATGTCTGTTAATTGTTCATCGATCATCATTTTCTTTTGCTCGATTAGCATTCTTCCATTTGTTCCCTCTACCTGGTATCCCGTTAAGAATATCTTTGATTTCTTGTTCAGTTTCTTTATATAATCTAATACAGGTCCACCATTTAGCATTCCTGCTGTTGTGAGTATTATAGATGGAGTTGTCAATGCTGCTTCTCTGTCGTCTCTTGATTCTATCCAATTAGATTTTGCAATTGATTTATCTAGAGATGCTGCATTTCTTATACGCTCTTCTCCTTCTGTTATTGCATGAGTTGCTTTTCTTATCATACCATCTACATAAGTACGATCTGCAAGTCCTCTTTCATAAAGAAGGGTTAATAGCTCTTGCCCTCTACCTATTGCGAATGCAGGAACTAAAGCTGTACCGCCATTATCTAAAGTTTCTTTCACATCTTCTATAAATTTGTTTGATAATGTCTCTCTATCTGGGTGGTCTCTATCTGCATAAGTTGATTCAATTATCAGTATATCACTTTTAACCATCTCTGCACCATAATGAAGTATCTGAGGTTCTACCTTAAAATCTCCAGTATAAACTATCTTATTGAAAGACTTTGCCTTTGGTCTCTCTATTTGCGTTATGGCACTTCCACTTATGTGCCCTGCATCGAATAGTTTCAATTTCCATCCTCCAAAATCCGCTGATCTATGATAAGGCATATTTATATAGTTATTTATAAATGCTCTTATGTGCCTCTTTTGAAACTTTGGTGGCAAATGCTCCTTCTTAGCTATTTTTATAGAATCCTCTAATAATAGATTCACCAATGATAGAGTTGATGAGGTACCAAATGTTGGCATTCTCATATTCTTGTATAACAATGGTATTGAACCACTGTGATCCAAATGTGCATGGCTTATAACCAATGCATCTATCTTTGGCATAGCGACCGGATACTCCGGTGTATTTCCTTCCAGCTTGACTCCATAGTCAAGCATCACTTTCTTTTCTGCGTCAAGCATTATTGCTGACCTGCCGACTTCTTGTCCGGCACCGAATATTCTTATATTCATGTTCACATCTTTATTTTTTTAAATAAAATATTAAAATGGTGGTAATTGTTTAAATAGGTTTAGTTTATTATTTTTCAATTAAGGAGAATACGTAAGAAAAACTAAAGTTTTATATAACATCAGATTGATTTTTAAATTTTATAACCTTTTTATCCTTCCGTTCGAACAGAAGTGTACTGGATTCCTTTTCAAATTCCAATTCTAAATTAGATATTTTTTTATCAATATTCTCCGATATAGAATTTAAATTTTTTTTGGTATCTTTTCTATTTAAATGGTTATTTTCAATATTACTATATTCTTTATATATATCGTTTTCTAAAGTTTTAATTTTTTCTCCTACTTTTAAATAATCATCATCGCCAGTCAGTAATGACAACTGATAATTTAATTTATTACCATACTTTAATAATTTTGATAAATCTTTTAAAGATTCTTGCCTTTGATGATGTATCATTAATAATTTAAGATAATTTTTTGTTTCACTCATTAATTGCACCATAAATAAATATCTTATCACACTTAATGAATATTATTAAATATTTATATTTATCGTTTAGGTCTGCGTTTATTGCGAAATCTCCATCTATATTTATCAAGTTTATAATTTTACATTAGTAATAATTTATATAGTTATTTATGCCTAATATATATTATTACTTATGAGTTGTTTTGTATGGTAGAAAATATTACTTTTTCGGATTTACTTGCTTTGGAGAAGATAACTCCAAATACGATTGTTGAAAAATTTGGATCTTTAATAAACTCATCTTTTTTTGATGCTGCTAACATATTAGGTTCGCTTAAGATAAAAGGACTTGTTGATTATGGTACATCAGCTCCTGGACAAAATGTAATTCAAATAACTGAATTGGGTAAAAAAGTTTTGGATGACGCAAAATCTAAAAGTGCAATGGAAATTGATAAATTAGATATCGAAATCATACATCAGTTATCTTCAGGAAAAAGAAACCTTGTAGATATAAGTAATTCCATAAATGTAGGTCAAACTGATTTGGCTATGCATCTTTCTAAGTTACAGGACAAAGGATATGTTGAATCAGGATTTAGAAATGGAATTGTTAACTTAAATTTGACAGATAAGGGCTTTAATTTTAAAGTGGATGATGTTCCCACACAATCAAACAATGAGGTAAACGAAGAAAAACCAGAATCAAGCATTCCAAATGATGAATCCATAATGCCTGCAGAAAGTTCTGCGATAATGGAAGAGAAAACAATAGAAGAGGATAAACCCTCAATAGAAAAACAACAAGCAGACAATACAGAAAGTAGCAAGGAAGCAAATACTGAAAAAATTGAAAATAATAAAGCTAAAGATATATCTAATACAGATAATATTGATGAATCAGATACAACACATGAAATAGAGGATTTAAGAAAAATATCTGAAACCATGAAACCTAGTGATGAGGAGCTTAGTCAAGAGTTGAAAGCAAAACATAAAGGTTCAGGAGGTAAAAAAATTATTATCGGATTAATAATAGTCATCATCGTTGTTATTATTTTAGTATTGAAATTCAGATAACTTTATCAAACATATTAAAAGGTGGATATATGTCAGATGAGAATGCAAATATGATGGATTATATAGAAGCAGCGAATCTGCTTAAAAAGTATAGCATTAGAGTAGTTGACTCTAAGTACATTGAAAGTGAAGACGATGCAGTTTCTTTTTCTAATGGAGATACAATTGTTATGAAAGTATTATCTGATAAGGCTTTACACAAAACAAAGAGTGGCGTTATAAAATTGGATTTATCAAAAGAAGATGATATAAGAACTGCTTATAAGGATTTAATAGAAAAATCTGCTGATTTAAAACCCTACAAAATATTAGCTCAAAAAATGATAAAAGGAGGTATAGAAATTATAATTGGAGGTAATACCGATCCATCTTTTGGTAAAGTGTTATTGCTGGGTTTTGGAGGTATATATGTAGAGACTTTCAAAGATGTTTCAATGAGGGTATGCCCAATCAATGAATTTGACGCTGGAAATATGATAAGTGAATTGAAATCAAAGAGAATAATAGCCCCTGATGAGAAATCAGAGAACATGATAAAGGATCTTCTGATGAAAGTTTCCAAGTTATTGGTTGAAAATGATAATATATCTGAGCTTGATCTTAATCCGTTAATATTACATGATGGAACTTATGATGCTGTAGATTTAAGATTTATTTTAAAGGGTGAATGATATGGAAGATATGTCTAGTAGTATAAAAATTATGATGAATCCGAAAAATGTTGCGATTGTTGGCGCATCATCAAATCCTGATAAGGTTGGTTATTCAATACTAAAGAATTATTTGGATTTAGGTTATAAAGGTAAAATATATCCAGTAAATATAAAAGAAGAATCTATTTTAGGCTTGAAGGTTTATAAGAGTGTTTTGGATATACCTGAACCTGTAGATGTTGTAGTAGTCGCTGTTCCTGCTCCTTTAGTGCCTAATATAATAGATGAATGTGGTAGAGCAAAAAGTAAAACAGTCGTTGTAGTTACTGCAGGATTTGCTGAAGTTGGAGAGGTTGAACTTGAAAAGAAGTTAGTAGAAACAGCAAATAAATACAATTTACCTGTATTAGGTCCTAATTGTGTAGGTGTTATGGATTTAGGTTCTGGTGTTGATACTCTATTCTTACCAGCTTATAAATTTGATAGGCCAGGAATAGGAACATTAGGATTCGCATCTCAGAGTGGATCTGTAGCTGGAAACATACTTGATGTAATAGGAGGTGAAAATTTAGGATTGTCAAAATTCATTTCTTATGGAAATGCATCAATTATAAATGAAACAGATATACTGAATTATTTCGCAGATGATGAGGATACAAAGGTATTGGTGTTTTATTTAGAGGGTGCTAAAAGGGGCAAGGAATTTATAGAAGCTGTAAAAAGAATAGGTGTTAAAAAACCTGTCATAATAGCTAAGGGAGGAGAAACAGAAGCAGGGGCACAAGCAGCACATTCACACACAGCATCTTTAACTGGTAATTATCAAGTATATGATGCAATATTCAAACAGTATGGTTTCATCCACTCCAATAATTTAGATGAGATTATAAGCTTAGCTAAAATATTTGACAAACAGCCCTTAGTTACTGGTAATAGGGTTGGTTTAATAACGAATGGAGGAGGAACTGGTGTATTAGCAACAGATGCACTTTATAACAATGGATTGGTACTTGCAGATTTAACACAGGAATCAAAGGATTATTTGAGAAAAGTTATGCCACCTATTGTGAATATAAGAACACCTCTTGATATAGGAGGAGATGCGGATTATGCAAGATTTAATGACGCGATAAAAACAGTATTGAATGACGATAACGTCGATGTACTTGCTATAATCGCATTATTCCAAACTCCAGGTGCGGATTCAAAAGTAGCGCAGGCAATATGCAATTACAGTGTAGATTCTAAGAAACCTATAGTTGTTATAAGTGATGGAGGTAGTTATACACAGACACATAAAAAGATAATAGAATCTTCAGGTATACCAGTTTATAGTTCACCTGAAATGGCGGCAAAATCAATATCTGCTTTGATAAATTACGCAAAGTACAAAGAAGCTGCATCAAAATTATATGAATAATTTTGTTTTTTAGATTTTTTATTTATTTCTAAATTCACGAAAGGATTAAATAGTTTTCATAAACAATAAATTTATATCAGCTTATTTCTTAAGTGGTAATATGACTAATTTAAACGATGTTAAACCAGAACAATTGGTGGCAGCAGCCTCAATTAAGTTAAAAGATGTGATGACAAAGCCAGATTACATTAATTTTGTAAAGTCAGGAGCAGGTAAGGAGAGGCCTCCTATAAGTCCAGACTTTTGGTTCATGAGATCTGCTTCGATATTGCGTCAGGTGTACATAAACGGACCTATAGGTGTCTCTAAATTGAGAACTAAATATGGAAACAGCAAAGGTCACACAGTACATAGAAAACATAGTGTTAGAGCAGGTGGAAGTATAATAAGAGATATATTCCAACAGCTTGAAAAAGCGGAATTGGTGAAAAATACACCTTCAGGAAGAATTATAACTCCAAAAGGTATGTCTTTCTTAGATAAAGTTAGTAGAGAGATAAAAAGTTGATTAAAATGCCCAATGTTAACTCTGATGATGAAGAAAACAGAAGTTACAAAAAAGCATTGGATAAAATGTATCGTAAGATGGAGGAGGAGGAAAAGATAAAAAGCCTTATGAGGCAGCTCTTAGATCCCGATGCATATGAAAGAATGATGAACATAAAGGCATCAAATGAGGATTTGTATATGCAGTTTGCAAGTCTTCTGGTTCAATTGGTGCAGTCAAATCAGATAAGAGGCAGAATTACAGATGAACAGTTAAAAGGTCTATTATCTAGATTTACAGCTAGACATGAACCTACCATAAATATAAAGCACAAGTGATATTATGTCAAAAAAGGATGAAATAAAAAAGAAAAGACTTGGAAAATTTATAAAACAGAATAGGAGACTTCCAGTTCTAGCTTCTATAAGGACAAAAAGAAGGCTTGAAACAAATAAGTTTACAAGAGACTGGAGACATGTTAGAATAAGGAAAAAGGTCGATATAAATGGCAAGTAGATTGTTAACAGTTAGTATTAGAAATTACGTAAATAGGCAACCTCGTGGTAAAAGGAGAAATAGAAC
Source organism: Microcaldota archaeon (assembly GCA_021821445.1). Lineage (GTDB taxonomy): Archaea > Micrarchaeota > Micrarchaeia > Micrarchaeales > Micrarchaeaceae > Mancarchaeum. The sequence continues at coordinate 43,367 of JAKACK010000006.1, forward strand.
AGTCAGATACATCAGGGAGCAGATTGCACATTATACAGGTATGGAAGTAGAACAGGTAAAACTAGATAAAAAACTAAATGAAAAAATTGTAAAATTTTATTCTAAGTCTGCAGTACCAGTAAAGATGAAATTGGAAATAGATAAGGATAAAGTTATTGCAGCACCATTTTTAGCAGAAAATACTGAAATTCCAAAACCAAAGGAACTTACAAAAGATTCAAAAGAAAACAATAAAGACAATAAAAATCTAAAGGAGACAAACAAAAAAGTTGAAGAGAAAAAAGAAACTGAAAAAGATTCAAAGAATGATCACTCCAAGGAGTAATCAGCTTATTTTATTTTATTACATTTAAAATATCTTTTTATTCATAAGGTATAGTGATGTCAGCCATAAAATATATAATTAGGGGAAGTGATTACATAGGTGCATTTGCCAGTGTGACTGATAAGTATGCATTTATAGGATTTGGACTGACAAAGAGTAATGAGGAAGTTATAGAAGATACATTAAAGGTTAAAATTGTAAATACCTCAATGATGGGATCGGATTTAATTGGAATATTTTCAAAGGCTAATTCAAAAGGGATTCTGTTTCCTAGTATGATTTCAAATTATGAGATTGATGCATTAAAAAAACTTAAACTTGATTTTAACATAGGTATATTGGATACGGATCTGAATGCAATTGGAAATAATATATTACTAAATGATAATATAGCATTTATAAATCCGGATTATAGTATACCTAATGCAAAGATAATAGAGGATGTATTTGATGTAGAGGTTGTTAGACTTTCAACAGGAGAGTTTAAAACAGTTGGAGCTAATAATTTACTAACAAATAAAGGATTAATAGTAAATAATGATATAAGCGATGAAGATAAAGATAAGGTTGATTCTATAACCGGATTTAATTCAATAAGATCTACAGCAAATTATGGTTCTTTAAGTGTTGGTTTATCTGCAATCGCCAATTCAAATGGTATTATAGCAGGAGAAGCAACCACAGGATTTGAATTAGAGAGGTTAAGGCAAGGTTTAGATATTGAAGATTAGGTGATAAAATGATGTATGAAGTTAGTGGATCAATAAGAAAAGCAAAAGGAAAACATATAAATTTTAAATTCAGTGTAGATGCGAAGAGTGAAAAGCATGCGAAGGATATCGCTATGGTACGCATAGGTGCAAAGCAGGGCATAAACGCTGAAAAGATAAATATCGAAAAGGTAGAAGTCTTAAAGGAAGAGAAAATAGAAAAATAATTGGTGTAAACATGGAGGATAAAGCAGATTATGATGAGGCCTCCTTAAATTATATGAGGCAGGTTTACCAAGAGAGATATGAGGAGTTATCTCGATCTTTAGACTTAGAGGTTAAAAAGATAGAGAGCTATAATAAGGTATTAGAATCTGTAAACAAGCTTGATGAATTAAAAGATAAGAACACCCTTTCATCTTTTGGACAGGGTTTTTATATAAAATCTAAGATTGAATCCACTGAAAATTTAATTGTATATGTAGGTGGTGGATATTATGTTGAAAAGAATGGGGAGGATACAAAAACCTTCATAAATTTAATGATTAATAAAGAGAGAGGAATCATTTCCAATATAATTAAAGCAAAAGATGAGGTTGAAGAAGGGCTTATAAAACTTGAATATGGATCTTTAGAGTCTTATAATCGTTGATATCTATGTTTGATTCTTTAAAAAAGAAACTCTCGGATGCTATAAAATCTTTTTCTGAAAAAGAAATAACTGAAAGTAGGGAATCAAAAGAAGAAAGTTCTGAAAATTTAGAGAATGTTGAAAAGGATAATAATCAAGAGGAATCAGAAATTGAAGATATTGATAAGGAACAAAATTTAGATAAAAAATCTGGATTAAATAATAATTTAAATAAAAATAACATAGAGGCTAATGAAACCGAGAAAACAAAGGTAAAGATTTCTAAGTCTACAAAGATAAAATCTGTTTTCTCCGGAAAAATAAAACTAAATGATTCAGACATCTATAATTTTCTTGAGAATATAAGGATGATATTATTACAATCTGATGTTTCTTTCGATACAACTGAAAAGTTGATGGAATTATTGGATAAAGAATTACATGAAGGCAAATTTAATAAAAAGGATTTAAGTGATGAATTAATTAATTCAGTTAGGAATTCAATAGGAGATGTAATAGATAAAAAATCTTTTAATTTATTTGATTATATAAATGAACAGCTTAAGCTCAATAATAAACCATTTAAAATTATGTTTTTAGGTTTCAATGGGACTGGAAAGACCACTACAATAGCAAAGATAGCTTATAATCTTAAGAATAATGGTAAAAGTGTTGTATTGTCTGCTAGTGATACATTTAGAGCCGCAGCTATAGAACAGTTGAATTATCACGCAAAAAAGATTGGTGTACCTATAATAAAAGGTACTTATGGTGCAGACCCTGCTAGCATTGCTTTTGATGGTATAGCTTATGCAAAATCGCATTCAATTGATGTTGTTTTAATAGATACATCAGGTAGGCAGGAAACAAATAAAAATTTAATGGGAGAACTTGAAAAGATTTCTAGGATATCAAAACCTGATTTAACTATATTTGTTGGGGAAAGTATATCAGGTGGGGATTTATCTGAGAGAATTAAAGAATTTAGCCAACATCTGAAAATAGATGGGGTAATATTGACAAAATTGGACTGCGATGTTAAAGGAGGCAGTGCTATATCTATATCAATGGAGACGGGAATTCCTATATATATGTTTGGAACTGGAGAGGGTTATTCGGATTTTATTAATTATGATTCTTCTTATATTTTAAAATCTTTAATTCCCTAATTTTACATCATCTTTTTATAATTTAAATTCGTAATAATCTTGATATGGTGTTTTAGATGGATCCTGAAGATAATCAGAGTTATAACGAAAATTTAAATGAAGATCAGGGTAATGTAGATTACAATCAACAAGATATGGATAATAATCTGAATAACCAAAACGATGATAATCAGAATCAGAGTGATAATAATCAAGAAATTAATAAAAGAGATGCTATAGTAACTAATTTAAATGAGCAAGAATTGAATTTAGAAGATAAAATATTAGATAAACTTAATGGGGGATTTGCAGCTCTTGAACTTGAAAGAGAAAAAAAGGATTTAATGGTTAGAACAGCAAAAGAAATAGATTCTAATCTAAGTGATGATATTATAGATAAAATTTATGAGGATATAAATAATTTAGGAATGATAGAAGAACTTGTCACAAATGAAGACATAGAAGATATAGCAATAAATAATACATCTAGTATATTCGCTTATTTTGGTGGAGGTAAAACAGTAAACATGGATTTTAAATTCAATAAACGTATAGATTTAGTAAGATTTGTAAAAAAATTAATGCTTTATTCTACTAATTCTGAAGATAATAACAATATAGTTGACGTTCATATGAAAAATGGAAGCAGAGCTAATATTATAAATTCGCCGAGAGGATATGATGTAACTATAAGAAATTTTAAGAAAAATGCTTTAAGTGTTTTGGATTTAATAAATTTTGGGGAATTTGATTATAATGTTGCTGCAAGATTGTGGCTTTATATGGACGGATTTAATGTGAGACCTGCTAACATATTGATAGCAGGTATGCCATCAGCTGGTAAAACAAGCCTTCTTAATTCCCTATTCTCATTTATAAGACCAGATGAAAGAGTTATAACTATGGAGGAAACTTACGAACTTGACACTAGTATGTCAGAAAATGTGGTTAATCTTGAGACTAACAACTATTTGCCCATGGTTGAATTAGTAAAGAATTCACTTAGAATGAGACCTGATATGCTCATTATAGGAGAAGTTAGAGGTCCTGAAGCTAATGATATGATAACTGCTATGAATGTTGGTAATATTTGCCTTGGAACAATTCATGCAACTTCATCTAGGGATATAATAAATAGGCTTGAAAATTCACCTATGAATGTACCTATGGGTGTAATTCCTGCTATCGATGCTTTAATAGTTTTATCAAAGGTATATATAGATGGAAAACCCATAAGAAAAATAATTCAGATATCGGAGATTTCAGGAATTGAAACACAGATACTTCTCTCTGATTTATATAAATTTGATTATAAAACCCATAGAGCTGCAGCTATCTTACCGAGCGTTACATATAGAGATAGATTATCCCAAGCTATAGGAGTACCTCCTCCTGATATATTAGCTGAAGAATCAGTTAGGGTACAAATTTTAATGAGATTGAATCAGTTAGGTATAAGAGATATAAAAAGGATAAGCCAAGTTGTTCAAGAATATTACAGTAATCCAGATCAGTTATTAGTAAAACTTGGATTGAATAATCTACACCCAATAATTAGAATTTAATTAAGTTTTTTAAATTTAAAAATAAAAAAGAGAATATTTATTTGTTGTTAGTTTCAAAGCCCATAACATTGTAAATATTAGATATTGAATCTACAACCTTTTTACCTTTTTCTGTCAACCTTACTATTTTGTTTTTACCGTGCTTTTCACGTGACACCAAATCTTGCCTTTCACATTCTAATATAAAATTGCAAGTGTGCACATAGGTTGTGTTAGATTCCTTTGATAATGCATCTACATTCCATTCCTTCTGCTCGTTCTTCAACAATAATAGTATACGAGATTGTTTGTCTTTCAATAATAACGTATTTTGGTCGCCTTCCATAAATACACCTCTATATTTATTATATTATTAATTTATGTTAAAAACTTAATAACTATTCCTTAATTTTGTAATATATTATTACAAATCAAATAAAGGTTATTTATATAATTATTTCAGATAAAACGAATAATTATCTTGTAGTTTTTTGATAAAATATATATATATTTATTAATAAATAGATATTGTTTGTATGAACTTTAATAAATTAAGTACATTTGTTTTAGTAGCCTTTATTTTTGCAGTGTTTTTGCTTATAAATATTGATGGTGCAGTAAGTCTATCAATAAGCCCAAAATCTATTTCTTATGGAAATTCAAGCAATATAGCTGCAGCAGTGAGCAATCCAAAGAATTATTCAGAAATAGCAATTAATAATATTATAGTATCTAAAGCAGCAGCACCTGGTATACCTAATTATTATACCTTTTATGGTTATGGAGAAGATGATTGTAACCAAACTATATCAGCAGGGAAATATAATGTATCTGCAGTAAGTATATCTGCAAAAAATATACTTCCGTTATGTTCTAGAGTAAGTTATAAAGCAGATTTAAATTCGAGTTATATTTATGTAAAAAAAGCATTTCCAAATTTAATTGCACATGTAAATAAAGTATATAATTATAGTAGCAGCGGATTAATATTCAATTATAGTTCTAACGAATTTTTAAATCCTTTAAAAGTTAATATTTATATAAATGGAAATTTAGTTAACTCTAGTTATGTGAGCAAGATTATCAATACAATAAATGTTGCAAATGGTACTTTAGGTATGGCTATTTTAGATAACAAAAGTTTGTATGTCGCGGGTTATTATTCTTCTATATCAAAAATTAATTTAAGTAACGTAAGTGATATAACCCCTATAACTAAATTCTATGGTAGTTCAGATGTAGCTTTAATAAATAATTCATATGCATATGTTACAAATTCCTACAATAATACCTTAGCTCTTTTAGATTTGAATAACGATAAGGTTGTTAATGTAATAAAAGGATTTGATTATCCTGTTTATGTTGCTATATCTCCAAATGGAAAATTAGCTTATGTGAGTAATATAGGAATTGGAAATTCTAAAATTTATATCTTGAATATAAGTGATAGTAAGATAGTTGGATCAATTTCAAAAGATTTAAATGGCCCATTTGGTATAGCATTTTCACCAAATGGCAAATATATTTATGTTGTTAATGGGGATACATCTACATTGGAGGTATTTAATTCAAGTACATATGATTATGTAACAGATGTTCCTTTGATAAGTGGGTCAGAAAGTGTTTCTGTAGCAAAAAATGGAGATATATTTATAGCGGGGGGAAACAATTTTGTAGAAGTTCTAAATCCCTCATTAAAAATTTTATCATTAATAAAAGCGTATAATAAAACAAATGATGTTGTTATAGACAATAATCTCGCTTATATATCTACTGTAAATAAATCTATAGATGTATTTAAGTTAGGAAATTATTCTTATACCGCTATAATAAATAAGCAAGGTAATAATTCTATAGTATTTAACACATTAGGTAATGAGAATTATACAAATGAAAGTTTGAAATTTAATTTTACAGTTAAGCATGTACCTGTGAATGTTACAAAAAAGGTAAATGTTACAA